>NZ_JABAIW010000080.1:0-16802 GCF_014231265.1 Clostridium sp. DJ247
AGTATTCTCCACTGCAACAAGGTATTCTTTTAGGAGACTATTAGAAGGTAAAAAGATTGGAGATTTAGAAAAAGAAGTAGCTTATAAATTCAATCTTAACATAAGACAGGCAAAAGATGTAGTAGAATGGGCAAGGCAAACTATTGCTTCACAAAAAGAGTTAGTAAAAATGAACTATGAAAATTACACTAAAAAAGTTACTACAATTGAAAATATTTTAGGGGACAAAAAGAAAAATCTATCAGAGAAGAAACGAAATACTTTACTTAAAAAATTAGATAAAAGGCAAAGAAAAGCTGATTATTTTAAGGGCTTTATAGATAATAACACTATTCCACCTGTAGTTTTTGGTACTAAAAAGATGTTCTTAAAAAGATGTAAGGGTCTTATATCTAATGAAGAATGGAAAGCCTGTAGAAACAATGGTATTTACTCAAGAGGAGATAAGACTAAAAAAGGCAATCCAAATTTAAGAGTAATATTAAGTAATGGTATAAGTTATCTTCAAATATCAACACTTGAAAAAACTGAAAATAATAGAGCCATAAAAATTCAAGTCCCTATATATTTACCACAAAAATTATCAAAGAAGACAGGTAAAGTAAATGGCACTAATTATAGAGAATTATTTTTAAATCATTTAGCTGCAGATAATGCTTATCAAGTAGAAATGATTAAGAAAAAGGGTAAATGTTATTGTCATATAACCTTTGAATTACCCAAAGCAGATGTAATATATACAGGGCATAATGGGATTATAGGCATAGATACCAATCCAGATGGATTTGCTCTAACTATGATAGATAATAAAGGTAATTATAAGTGGAATACCTATTTAAAACAGCATGAATTACTCTATTCTAGAAGTAATAGAAGATCAAATTTATGTGGTGAATTAGTTAAGCAAGTTATCTTTATTGCTAAAACTTATAACTGTGGCGTATCTATAGAGGACTTAAAATTTAAGAATGATAAAGATGTTCAAAGTAAATTTGCAAGAATAAAACATGGATTTATATATTCAAAGTTGTTAGCAATGCTTGAAACATCTTGCTATAAAGAAGGAATAGAATTGATTAAGGTAAAATCACAATATACAAGTAAAATAGGATTGTATAAATACTGTCATCAGTATGGAATGGCAGTTTATAATGGAGCTGCCATGGTAATAGCCAGAAGAAGTTACAAGTTTAAAGAAAGAATACCTAAAATATTAAGAGATAAGCTTGTTGATAACATTCAACTATTTGACCAAAAGAATAATTGGTGCAAATGGAATTGTATAGATAAAATTATAAAGAGAAAGGTAGGTGAAAGACCTGATTCTTGGATAGTAAATAGGAAACAAATATTAGGAATAGCATAATACTTAATTTTCAAGATATAAACACTGCTAAAGTACACCTAGAAGGAAAGGCTTTGGTGGAATAATATATTTGAGGAATGGGTAACACCCATAATCTTGTAGGACTTAAGCAGAGAGCCAGAATCTGTGATTTTGTTCCAATGGCTTACTCCTTTTTGAGGAACGAAAAGGAGTTTCCTTAAAGAAGTCTTAAGGCATTACTTAAATGTAAAGCGAGATTTTAAGATAGTTGTCTTAATCCTAGTAGTTGAATCCTGTGATACTACCGTTCTATTTAGTGAATAGAATGAAAAACTATGCAAAAATCAATTTATCATAGTTTTAGAAATCAGGACAAATATGAAAGTGTTAACTATAAATGGAAAGCGAATTGAGACTAATGAAAATACTACTATCTTAAAGTTAGCAAGGGACAATGGTATAGATATATCAACACTTTGTTTTTTAAATGATTGTAACACTGTTGGAACTTGTGGAATATGCCTTGTGGAAGTGTTTGTAGAAGTAAATGGAAGAGTCGGATTAGTAAAAGCTTGTGATACTTATATTGAAGATGGTATGGTTATTGAGACAAACTCTGAAAGAGTCACCATTGCTGTAAAAGATAGGATATCAGAGCTTTTAAATAATCATGATTTTAAGTGTGGCTCTTGTAAAAGAAGAGAAAACTGTGAATTTTTAAAGCTTGTAATAAAACATAAAGCAAGAGCTACTAAACCACTTGTAATTACAGATAAATCAGAATATATTGATGATAGAAGTAAATCAATAGTAATAGATAGATCAAAATGTGTATCTTGTGGAAGATGTGTTGCTGCTTGTAAGGAGAAGACAGGAACTTGCTCAATTAATTTTATAAAAGATGGAGATAAACAGATTATTTCAGCAGAAGATAAAAAGTGCTTTGATGAAACTAATTGCTTACTATGTGGACAATGTGTAGTTGCTTGCCCTGTGGATGCTCTATCAGAAAAATCACACATGGTAAGAGTGAGAGAGGCATTAGATAATCCTGAAAAGCATGTTATAGTTGCTATATCTCCTTCTGCTAGAACTGCTATGGGTGAATTATTTAAAATGGGTTATGGGGTAGATGTAACTGGTAAACTCTATACAGCTTTAAGAAAACTTGGATTTGATAAAATATTTGATATAAACTTTGGTGCAGACATGACTATTATGGAAGAAAGTACTGAGCTTGTGGCAAGAATAAAAAATAATGGTCCATTTCCAATGTTAACTTCTTGTTGTCCAGCTTGGATAAGACAAGTTGAAAATTATTATCCAGAGTTTCTAAACAATCTTTCATCTGCAAAATCTCCACAACAAATTTTTGGAGCTGCAAGTAAGACATACTATCCATCAATAGAAGGACTTGATCCTAAAAATGTTATTACAGTAACTGTAATGCCCTGTACAGCAAAAAAATACGAAGCTGACAGACAAGAGATGGAAAATGACGGCATTAGAAGTATAGATGCAGTTATGACAACTAGAGAGCTAGCTAAAATGATTAAAGATGCAAAGATTGATTTTGCTAATCTTGAGGATGGTAAAGCAGATCCAGCTATGGGAGAATATTCAGGGGCTGGAGCTATTTTTGGAGCTACAGGTGGAGTTATGGAAGCAGCACTTAGAAGTGCTAAGGAATTTGTTGAGAAAAAACAATTAAATAACATAGAATATACTCAAGTAAGAGGATTAAGTGGTATAAAAGAAGCTGCTGTTGAAATTGGAGGTAACGAATATAATGTTGCTGTAATTAATGGAGCTTCAAACGTATTTGAATTTATGAAATCTGGTAGATTAGATATTAAAAAATATCATTTTATTGAAGTTATGGCATGTCCAGGAGGGTGCGTTAACGGTGGAGGACAACCTCATGTCAGTGCTGCAGAAAGGGAAAAAGTAGATATTAGAACCCTGCGAGCATCTGTATTATATAACCAAGATAAAAATCTAATCAAAAGAAAGGCTCATGAAAATGCTGCTTTAGTAAAAATGTATGAAGACTATATTGGTAAACCGGGAGAAGAGCTAGCACACAAATTATTACATATAAAGTATACAAAAGATAGAGTGAAACTTGATTCAGATAGAGTTTAGATCTCAACTGAATTTTAGTTGAACCAATCCAGCCAGCGCGCAGCAGCCCTAAAACTACCACTTGTAGAAGTGGTAGTTTTAGGGCTGCTAGACCAATGGATATACAATAGCATAAGAATTGAAAAAGTCAGCAAGCTTGCTGACTTTTTATGTTAATTATGAAATGTTTATGTTTTTATTACAATTTTATTAAATTCTATTACATTATAGATATTTAATTATGTAGCAAAATACAGTTTAGTGTAAAATCTACATAAAGTTACTAAAATTTTACGTTTTCAACAATAAAAATTCTTTGTGTGAAAAAAATCGTATATTATTAATATTTATTGATAAAAATTATAAAATTATTAAAAAAAATTAAATTTTAAAGAATATATTATAATATTGTTAAAGATTTTTAACTTTTTGTAACTGATGAAAGTATGTTAAAGATTTAAATTTAAAACTTTAAAATGAAATAATCATTTTATAATCTTGCATATTTGAGAATTTATGATAAAATTTTATTATTGAATAAGTGTCTGTTAGCATATCGTATTAGTTTTATACTGGCATTTAATTTTTGTTAATAGTTTACTGTAATAATTATTAAGATTTTTTAAATGACAAGATGTTATAAAATTTGTGATATGTTTAAAATCATGTCAAAATTATATTTATATACAAAAAATAGATGGGGGTTGTGACACATGACGTATAGTGTAGGTTTTCCTTCAAAGCAGGGTTTGTATAATCCTGAAAATGAGAAGGATGCTTGTGGTGTAGGATTTGTAGCAAGTATAAAAGGTGAAAAAACTCATGATATTGTAAAGAAAGGTATTCAAGTTTTAGTTAACTTGACTCATAGAGGGGCAGTGGGATCTGATCCTAAAACTGGTGATGGTGCCGGAATACTTTTACAAATTCCTGATGAATTCTTCAGAATAAACTGTGAAACCTTAGGAATAGAATTGCCTAAGGCTGGAGAATATGGAGTTGGTATGGTATTTTTACCTAAGGAAACTGCACTAAGACTACAATGCGAAGGAATATTCGAAAGAGCAGCAGAAGAAGAAGGTCAAAAGGTCTTAGGTTGGAGAGATGTACCTACTGATAACAGAGATATAGGTGAAACAGCAAAAGGTACTGAACCTACTATAAGACAGATCTTTATAGGTAAAAATGCAGAAACTCAAACTGAGTTTGAGAGAAAGCTTTATATAATCAGAAAAAAAGCAGAAAATGAAGTAAGAGAACTTCTTAAAAGTGGAGAAGAAAGCTTTTACGTTTGTAGTCTTTCAAGCAAAACTATAGTTTATAAAGGTCTGTTACTTGCAGAACAGATAAAAAGCTTTTACATCGATTTAAATAATGTAAACTTTAAAAGTGCTATTGCTTTAGTACATCAAAGATATAGTACAAATACTTTCCCGACTTGGGATCTAGCACAACCATTTAGATGTCTTGCACATAATGGAGAAATAAATACAATAAGAGGAAACAGAAACTGGATGAATGCTCGTGAAGGCGTACTTGAATCAGAAGCATTTGGAAAAGATATAAATAAGCTTTTCCCAGTAGTAAGCACTGGTGGTAGTGATTCTGCTTCACTTGATAATATGTTAGAATTATTACATGAAGATGGAAGATCACTTTCACATGCAGTTATGATGCTTATACCTGAAGCATGGCATGGTAATGATGAAATGGAAGAGCATAAGAAAGCCTTCTATGAATATCACGGATCTTTAATAGAGCCTTGGGATGGACCAGCAGCTGTTGCATTTACAGATGGTGTACAAATCGGCGCAACGCTTGATAGAAATGGATTAAGACCTGCAAGATATGTAGTAACAAAGAGCGGTTTAGTAGTACTTGCTTCAGAAGCTGGAGTATTAGAATTTAAGCCTGAAGAAGTAGTAGAAAAAGGCAGAATTAAACCGGGTAAAATGTTCCTTGTTGATACAGCACAAGGAAGAATTATTAATGACGAAGAATTAAAGAAGGAAATATGTGAAGGTAAGCCATATAAGGAAATACTTGATAAATCAAAATTTACTCTTGATATGTTCGAAGCAGTTGAAACAAAGCATGAAATAAGTGCTGAAGTATTAAAGGAAAAACAACAGGCTTTTGGATACACTCTTGAAGATTTAAAAGTAATAATAGGTACTATGGCTAAGGATGCGAAAGAACCTATTGGTTCTATGGGAAATGATGCCCCTCTTGCGGTGCTTTCAAATAAAAATCAGTTACTTTTTGCGTACTTCAAGCAGCTTTTTGCTCAAGTAACTAATCCTCCTATAGATCCTATAAGAGAAGAACTTGTAATGTCTCTTGTCAACTATATTGGTTCTCAGGAGAACATTTTAAACAGCGAAATTCCAAATGATGCTTTTATAGAAATTGATAGTCCTATATTAAGTGATGAAGAAATGGCTAAAATAAAAAGTCTTAGAAATAAAGACTTTAAGACTACAACAATTCCTATTACATTTAAATATGATACAGGAATAGAAGGATTTAAAGCAGCTCTTCAAAAAATTTGTGAAAGAGCATCTCAGAGAATAGAAGAAGGATACAATATACTAGTACTTAGTGATAAAAATGTAGATTCATATGAAGCTGCAATACCAAGTCTTTTAGCAGTTTCAGCAGTACAGCATCATCTTATTAGAGAAAAAACACGTACAAAGGTTTCAATTATAGTGGAAACTGCAGAAGCAAGGGAAACAATGCATTATGCATTGCTAATAGGCTATGGCGCAACAGCAGTAAATCCATATCTTACATTTGAAACTATAAAACAGATGATAAAGGATAATGATATCCAAGGTATAACACCTGAAAAAGCAAATGAAAATTATATATATGCAGTAAACCATGGATTACTTAAATTGTTATCAAAAATGGGTATATCTACATTACAAAGTTATCATGGTGCACAGATATTTGAAGCAATAGGGCTTAATTCAGAATTTATAGATAAGTACTTCGTAGGAACACCTTCAAGAATAGGCGGAATAGGTATTGATGTAGTAGCACAAGAAGTTCTTACAAGACATAAAAATGCATTTAATAAGATAAGAAAGCCTATTTCACAACTTGATGTAGGAGGTAATTATTCTTGGAGAAAAGAAGGAGAGTTCCATCTTTTCAATCCAGAGACTATATATAAACTTCAAGTTGCATCTAGAACAAATAATTATGGAGTATATAGGGAATATGCAAAAGCAATAAATGAGCAGGATAAAAACCTATGTACTATAAGAGGATTATTTGAATTCAAAGAAGGAAGAGAAATTCCAATAGAAGAAGTTGAACCAGTAAGTGAAATACTAAAAAGATTCTGTACAGGAGCTATGTCCTTTGGTTCTATAAGTAAAGAAGCACATGAAACTATGGCTATTGCTATGAACAGAATTGGCGGTAGAAGTAATTCAGGAGAAGGTGGAGAAGATCCTGAAAGATTTGTAGTAGATGCTAACGGAGATCTTAGAAGAAGTGCTATAAAACAGATAGCGTCAGCACGTTTCGGTGTAACTACTGAATATCTTGTTAACGCTGACGAGCTTCAAATAAAAATGGCTCAGGGAGCAAAACCAGGTGAAGGTGGGCAATTGCCAGGTAAGAAGGTTGATAAAAATATAGGTAAGACAAGACATTCAACACCAGGAATAGACCTTATATCACCACCACCTCATCATGATATTTACTCAATAGAAGATTTAGCTCAGTTAATTTTTGATTTGAAGAACGTAAATCCTGCAGCAAACGTAAGTGTAAAACTTGTTTCAGAAGTTGGGGTAGGAACTATTGCAGCTGGAGTTGCAAAAGCTCATGCAGACTTAATATTAATAAGTGGACATGATGGCGGAACAGGGGCATCACCAATTTCTTCTATAAAACATGCTGGTATACCATGGGAGCTTGGTTTATCAGAAACACAACAAGTACTTCTATTAAATGATTTAAGAAGCAGAGTAAGAATTCAAACAGATGGACAATTAAAAACGGGTAGAGACGTAGTTGTAGCTGCTTTACTTGGAGCTGAAGAATTTGGATTTGCAACTACTGCCCTTGTAGTAATGGGATGTACTATGCTAAGAAACTGTCACTTAAATACTTGTGACATGGGTATAGCTACTCAGGACCCCGAGCTTAGAAAGAATTTTAAAGGTAAGCCTGAACATATCGTAAACTTCCTTACTTTCATAGCACAGGAAATTAGAGAATATATGGCTAAGCTTGGCTTTAGAACAATGAACGAAATGGTTGGTAGAGTTGATATGTTAGAAACAAAAGACGCTATTAATCATTGGAAAGCTAAGGGATTAGATCTATCAGCAATTTTATATAAACCGGATATGCCAAAGAGAATTAAGCCTTACTGTGTGATCTCTCAAGATCATGGTCTTGATAAGGCTATAGATTATAAGCTAATTCAAATGGCAGATAAAGCAATATCAGATAAAGTAAAAGTTAAAGCAGATTTAGAAATAAAGAATGTTAATCGTTCTGTAGGAGTTATGCTTAGTGGAGCCATAGCTAAAAAGTATGGCAGCGAAGGATTACCAGAGGACACAATTACATTTAATTTTAAAGGTTCTGCAGGACAAAGTTTCGGAGCATTTGGAGTAAACGGACTTACTTTAGTACTTGAAGGTGAAGCTAATGACTATGTAGGCAAGGGATTATCCGGTGGTAAGATAATTATAAAAACTCCTAAGGAAGCAACATTCGACCATGAAAAGAATGTTATAGCTGGAAACACTATTCTATATGGTGCTACTTCAGGTAAGGTATTTATAAATGGTACCGTAGGAGAAAGATTCGCAGTTAGAAACAGTGGAGCTACAGCTGTAGTTGAAGGTGTTGGTGATCACTGTTGTGAATATATGACTGTTGGAAGAGTAGTAGTTATAGGAGAAACAGGAAGAAACTTTGCAGCTGGTATGAGTGGTGGTATAGCTTACGTACTTGATGAACATGGTTCTTTCGATGAAAAGTGCAATATGGAAATGGTAGAGGTTGGAAGCCTTGTGGATACCGAAGATATAGATACAGTATACAGTTTGGTAAAGGAACACTATGAATATACAAATAGTGTAAAAGCTAAAAAGATTCTAGATAAGTGGGATAGCTATAAAGCTAAGTTTAAGAAAGTAATCCCTACTGCATACAAACTTATACTTGAGCAAATAAAACAAGAAGCAGCCGTTGCTTCTAACAAGTAGGAGGTAGCGTAATGGGAAAAACAACTGGTTTTAAAGAATATAAAAGAGAAAATCCTAAAAAGCGTCCTGTAGAGGAGAGAATAAAGGATTATAAAGAGATATATCATAAACTTCCTGAAGACAAATTAAGTCTTCAGGGAGCTAGATGTATGAACTGTGGAACTCCATTTTGTAACTGGGGATGTCCTATTGGAAACTTAATTCCTGACTGGAATGATATGGTGTTTAAGGGTGAGTGGGATAAGGCTTTTGAAAGACTTTCTGTTACTAATGCCTTCCCTGAATTTACAGGAAGAATATGTCCTGCTCTATGTGAAGGAGCATGTACTCTTGGAGTAAATAGAGATCCAGTTTCTATAAGAGAATTAGAGCTTAGCATAATTGAAGAGGCATTTGAAAAAGGTTTAGTAAAACCTAATCCACCAAGAGTTAGAACTGGTATGAAGATAGCAGTGGTAGGTTCAGGACCTGCAGGTCTTGCAGCGGCTGCGGAATTAAATTCTGTTGGACATAAAGTTACTGTATTTGAGAGAGCTGATGAAATAGGTGGTTTGTTAAGATATGGAATACCTGATTTTAAGCTTGAAAAGAAGGTAGTAGATAGAAGAGTAAACATCATGAAAGAAGAAGGAATAATATTTAAAACTAATACTAATGTTGGTGTAAACTATCCTTCAGAAAAGCTATTAAAGGATTTTGATGCAGTTATTCTAACAGGTGGATCTACTGTTCCTAGAAACCTTAACATCCCAGGAAGAGAGCTTAAGGGAGTACATTTTGCTATGGATTTCTTAACACAGCAGAATAGAAAAGTTGCTGGAAAAGAACTTCAGGAAGAAGAAATTTCTGCAAAAGATAAGGTTGTAGTAGTTATTGGTGGAGGAGATACAGGTTCAGACTGTATAGGTACTTCTATAAGACAAGGAGCTAAAGCTGTTTATCAATATGAAGTAATGCCTAAGCCACCAGTAGAAAGAGATGATACAATGCCTTGGCCAACTTTCCCAAGAACATTGAAAACATCAACTTCACACGAAGAAGGTTGTACTAGAGAATGGTCTGTAAGCACAAAAGAATTTGTAGGAGAAAACGGAACTTTAAAAGCTCTTAATGGAGTGAAGGTTGAATGGAAAAATGAAAATGGTAGAATGCAAATGGTAGAAGTGCCAGGAACAGAATTTAAACAACCAGTAGATTTAGTACTTCTAGCAATGGGATTCCTTCACCCACAATATGAAGGTATGTTAAAAGAACTTGGAGTAGAAGTTGACGGAAGAGGTAATGTAGTTACTAATGAAGATTACATGACAACAAAAGATAAGGTATTTTCTGCTGGAGATATGAGACGTGGTCAATCTCTTGTTGTATGGGCATTAAGTGATGGAAGAAAAGTAGCTCAGGCTGTTGATAAATACTTAATGGGAGAAACATCTTTAAGAGGATAAATATTAATAATATACAAGAGCTTAACAATAAAAATAAGGTGTGGTTTTTACCACACCTTATTTATTTTGTTTTTTTATTTATTAGATATAGAGTTTCTACTGTGGAACCCTGTATGTGTTAAAGTTTCTTAACTAATTCATAATATTAAGCTAATGATTCCATAGTACTATAGTAATGTTTGATGTTACAAAATGTATTGGAGGTATATATGGAAGGAACAATGAAAGAATTGCAGACACATAAAAAAGCTTTAATTAAAAAAAGTTTTATAAATACTATAGAACCCTATCTTTACCTTATTCCTTGCTTATTTATATTTATAGTTTTTACCTATTTTCCTTTTATAAAGACAATATATCTAAGCTTATTCAGTACTGATGCTGTAGGAAAAATAAATTCTTTTGTAGGCTTGTCAAACTATATAGAACTTTTAAAATCCCCTTCTTTTATAAATAGTATAATTGTTACATTTAAATTTGTAATTTTCACTACTTTTCCATCTATTATATTAGGACTTATTGCTGCATTATTGTGTAATAACAAATTAAAGGGTAAAAGTATTTTTAATACAATGTATGCTATTCCTATGGCTGTATCCTCAGCAGTAGCAGCTATAATTTGGTTATTACTTTTTAATCCTAGTATAGGTATATTGAATTATGTACTAAAAAGTAACATAGGTTGGTTGACAGATCCTTTCTGGGCATTAATTTCCGTATCAATAGTTACGGTATGGATGAATATCAGTGTAAACTTTATTTTTATAACTGCTGGACTTCAGAATATTCCAAAGGAATTATATGAAAGTGCATCAATAGATGGAGCAAATTACTCACAATGTTTAAAAAATATCATATTACCTTGCCTTTCACCAACACTGTTTTTTGTGTTAGTTATTGATATAATACATGCCTTTCAAACCTTCGTACAAATAAGCGTTATGACCACAGGTGGACCAGGAGAGTCTACAAATGTACTGGTTTACTCAATTTATAGAAATGCATTTTTCAACAATAGGTTTGATGCAGCCAGTGCTGAATCTATAATTCTTTTTATAATGATGCTGGCTATAACACTAATTCAGTTTAAATATGAAAAGAAAAAAGTATTTTATAAGTAATTAAGTTATGGTGAGCTTACATTTTAGCTTTACTATATAAGCTTTAAGGAATGAAGAATTTCATAAGTATATTTACGAGGAGATGTAATAAAAATGCCCAAAAAGATAAAAAAGCTGATTCTATATGTAGTAAATACTATGTTTGGTTTAATAACAATAGCACCCTTGATATATGCATTACTTATTAGTTTTATGCCACCAGATCAGATATTTGCTTTTCCTCCTAAGCTAATACCAAAAAGTTTTTATATTGAAAACTATAAAGATGCCCTAAATACAGCTCCTATAATGAGGTTTATATTAAATAGTTTTATTGTATCCTCTGCAGTAACCTTAGGTCAAATTTTAACTTCCAGTATGGCTGCTTTTGTATTTTCTTTCTTTGAGTTTAAAGGAAAAAACCTATTATTTATAGCTATGTTAGCTACAATGATGATTCCAAGTGAGGCAACTATAATATCAAATTATTTAACCATAGGTTCTCTTGGGTGGCTTGATAGTTATAAAGCTCTAATAGTTCCATATTTAAGCTCTGCTATGGGAATATTTATGATGAGGCAATATTATTTAACCTTACCGAAAGAATTGTATGAAGCAGCAAAAATTGATGGCTGTAACAGTTTTAAATTCTTAACAAAAATAGTATTACCAATGTCAAAACCAGCATTAGGTTCCTTAGGAGTATATACATTTTTAATTACATGGAATCAATATTTGTGGCCATTATTAGTGACAAGCAAAGATAGTGCAAGAACAGTACAAATAGGTATTGGTATGCTTCAGTTTGCTGAAAATGAATCTTTTGGCTTAATAATGGCAGGTATTATCATGGTTTTGTTACCTTCAATTTTAATATTTATATTTGGACAAAAACAGCTAATAGAAGGTATGACAGCAGGTGCAGTAAAGGGTTAGTTTAATAATTATGCATTGCATGGTTAAATAAATACATTTGAAAAGGAGAAAAATAATGAAAAAGAGATTTATAAGTTTACTAGCAGCCACAATGATGGTAACAGGTATGTTATCAGGCTGCGGAAACAGTAGTAAAGAAACAGCAAGTACATCAAACAAACCTGTAGAGATTACATTTTGGCATGCTATGACAGGAGAAACTGGCCAAGCTATAACGCAAATGGTCACTGACTTTAATAATTCTCATAAAGATATTAAGGTTGATGCCCAATTCCAAGGTAAATATGATGAAGCTATTAATAAATTAAAGAGTGCAAAAAAAGGTAATGGTGGACCAGATGTTATGCAGGTATATGATATTGGTACTAGATTTATGATTGACAGTAATTGGGCTGTACCAATGCAAAAGTTTATAGATGGGGAAAAATATGATATATCAAATTTAGAACCTAACTTATTAGGATATTATACAGTTAATAATAAACTTTACTCAATGCCATTTAACTCATCAACTCCAATAGTGTATTATAATAAAAATGCTTTTAAAGATGCGGGGTTAGATCCAAACAGTCCACCAAAAACATTCTCTGATGTAGAAAAATACGCACAGGCTTTAACTAAAAAGGATGCTTCAGGAAAAGTTTCTCAATACGGATATTCAATGGCTGTATATGGATGGTTTTTTGAACAATTTCTTGTTAAACAAGGACAAAATTTTGTAAATAATGGCAATGGTAGAGAGGCTGCTCCAACAACAGTTGAATTTGATAAAAATGGTGGTGGATTAGCTATATTAAAACAATGGCAAAAGATGGTTGATGCTGGTTATGCAGGAAACTTCGGTAGAAAAACTGATGATACAAAGAATGCTTTCATTGCTGGAAAAACAGCTATGTTTATTGACTCAACAGCAGGTTTAACAGGAGTTTTAAAGGGTGTAGGTGGAAGATTTGAGGTTGGAACTGCAGCTTTACCATCCTTTGATGGAGTGCAGGATGGTGGTGTTTCAATAGGGGGAGCTTCTTTATGGGCTTTGGATAACAAAGATGAAGCAAAACAAAAGGCAGCCTGGGAATTTATAAAGTTCATGGTGTCATCTGAAGAACAGGCCTTTTGGAATACAAAGACAGGATATTTTCCAGTAACAAAAAAAGCTTATGATGTTCAACTTATGAAGGATAACTTAAAACAGAATCCTCAATTTCAAACAGCTATAGATCAATTACATGCATCACCAAAAACTGCAAAGGGTGCATTAATGGCAGTATTCCCAGAAGCAAGACAGACAGTAGAAGCAAACATAGAACAGATGCTTCAGCATAAGCAGACACCTGAACAGTCAGTAGAAAATGCAGCAAAAGCTATAAATGATTCTATAAAAAAATATAATGATTCAAATAAATAATTTAACTGTAAAAAGCTCTTTCTAATAAGAGCTTTTTACAGTTATTAAGTTTAAGGAGGAGTTTTAATATGAATAAAAGTTTGAATATTGCTCATAGAGGCTTTAGTGGTATGTATCCTGAAAACACAATGCTAGCTTTTAAAAAAGCTGTTGAAGCAGGTTGTAATGGAATAGAAACTGATTTGCATATGACAAAAGATGGGGTTATTGTACTTTGTCATGATGAAAAAATAGATAGAACTACAAATGGAACAGGACTTATTGCGGATTATACCTATGAAGAACTATGTAAATTTGATGCAGGAATTAAATTTGGACAGCAGTTTCATGGAGAGAAAATTCCCAGTATTGATGAATTTTTAGAATATGTTAAAGACAAAGATATATTAATAAACCTAGAGTTAAAAAACAATATAATAATATACAAAGAACTAGAGAAAAAAATTATAGATAAAATTTATGAGTTTCAGTTAGAAGAAAAAGTAATATTATCTTCCTTTAATCACTATTCTATGGTTAAGGTAAAGGAATATGATAGTACAATAAAAACAGGTTTATTATATACTGCCACACTTTATAATGTACATGAATATGCAAAAAGCACAGGGGCAGATGCACTTCATCCATTTTTTCCTGCTATTATGGATAGAGCAATTGTTTCAAATATTAAGGAAAATGGAATTATCATAAATACCTACACTGTAAATGAGGAAAAGTATATGAAAAAATTGATTTCTCTTGGAATAAATGGTATAATTACTAATTATCCTGATAAATTGAAAAAAGTTTTGGAAAATAAATAATATTTAATTATAATTCATTCAATGTAAATAAATTAGAACTTATGTTTAATCTTTTCTTAACTTTTAGTTTCTATAATGAAATTATAGGCGAGGTGAAAAAATATGAAAAACTTAAATATTTGTATTGATATCGACGGGACAATAACTGATGCATACTATTGGTTAGATATTACTAATAAACATTTTAATAAAAATATTAAAGAAGAACAGGTGACAGAATATGAAATCCATAAGATACTTGGGGTTGAAGAAAAAGAATACAGTGAATTCTATGAAAAAAATAAAATTAAAATGCATTCAGAGGAAAAACTTAGACCAGATGTAAAAGCTGTATTAATAAGATTAAGTTTACTTTGTAATATTTATTTTGTTACTGCAAGAGATAAAGATCTTACAATTTTAACTCATTCTTATCTAAAGAAGCATGAAATACCTTATAACGATTTATTTGTTTTAGGTAGTCATTACAAAGTAGACACAGCGAAACAATTGAATTGCAATGTTTTTATTGAAGATAACTATGATAATGCCATTCAGCTTTCAAATGCAGGCTTTAAAGTGCTTCTAATAGATACTAATTACAATAGAAAACCAATAAATGAAAATATATTGAGAGTTTATAATTGGAAAGAAATATATTCTATAATAAATAAGATGTTGGTACAAGATAAGGCAATATAAGTAATTAATTCATGTTACTATATAGGGTTCTACAGTACAAACTTAATAAACAAAAAGCAGCATTAATTTAACAAGTATTAATGTTGTTTTTTTATTTCCATAATTGAAGAATTTATTCTTTAATTATACAATATAGTTATTATAATAAAAAAATAAGGGATGGGTGAATTATGAAAGGAAAAATAATATTTTTATTACTTATTATTGTAGTATTTATTCTTGGAGTATATAAAATTATAGATAGCATTAAAACTAATAGTACTAAAACTATTACAATAAAAGAAAAAAGGAATGGGAAAAACTTAACTATTTCTATTATCAAAGAGGAACAGTATCTTCATGAATTCAAAGTCAACTCCGTTATTACTATAAAAACACCTCCGCAGTTTGCTGTATGGATTGAAGATATTAATGGAAACTATATTGAAACATTATATGCCACTTCAAAAATTGTAAAACAAAATTGGAGTAAAGCACCGGGTGACTCTGCTGCAAAAGGTCAAATTCAGAGAAAAGAAGCTTTGCCCTATTGGGATAACAAGCGAAGTAAAAATTCCTCTAATATAGATGCAGTATCCTCAGCAACACCAAAAGGAAGTTCTGTTATAAAAACAGAAACTAGTAAAGAACGTGGTAAATATGTAATCTGTGCAGAATTCAATAATTCCACGGATTTTAATCAATACTATACTAAAGATGCATTACCAGAACAAGACAACTATTCTGGTGGAGCTTGGGGAAGTGGACAACCATCTATTATATATAAAGCTAATATTGATCTAGATTCTATAGATAAGGTATACCAGTTGAAGGCTGTTGGACACGGTAGCCCTAGCGGGAAAGATGGTAATTTATACGAAGATATGTCAAAACTGACTACAGCAAAACATATAGTTAAGAGTATAGATGTTAGTATAAAATAACTGTAAGCTTACTAAAAATAATTTTAATGGGAATATTAATAACTACTAAAGATAACTTGCAATCCAGGAACTTAGTGCCACTTACTCTAACCCTTGAAGAAGCGGGAGGATTAGTGGAAGTTAGCTATGGGATAAAATGTAATTTATATAAGGAGGCGCTATGATGGGTATTCCAATATATGTTGTTTGTAAAGCAAAAGGAAGTACAATTACTAACATTGGATGTGAAATTCCTAAAAAAGAAGGAAAGCAAATAACAGCATCAAATATTTATTGCCGATATGAAAAAATAGGAGGAATATTCCACTATTATTTTAAAGTAAAGTCTGAAACAGTATATATTGGAGACCATCAGTTTCAATTTGATAATAGAAATATTGAAGTGCAAATTAATGTTAGATCACATCATGGTAGAAAAACTCCAAAACTAGAATATGTATTTAAAGAAAATTTTCAAATAAGGGATGAAAGTAAGTTCTCTTTTGAAGAACTTAAAAAGCTAGATTATGGAATAAAAGTGTTGAATTTTGAGAAAGAAAATATTAACAGAAGAATATCTATAGATTATGTTAGAAGTAATTTATTTGATATAAATGAATTTAGAGAAGTGCCAACTACTGCTGATCTAAATGAAGAATTGCACAGATATATTACAAAAACTATAGAACAAGACGCAGATGTTTATATATATGGAGATTTATTTCCTTTAGAATGTACCGAAAATGATGACAGAGCTGAAAGGATTAATCTTTTGAAAAAAAATGGCCCCAAAGGAATACACGATATACATATGAATCAAGGAAATTCTGAGAAAAAAC
>NZ_JABAIW010000081.1:0-14876 GCF_014231265.1 Clostridium sp. DJ247
GTCCTATTGTTCCTATGTTTACGTGTGGCTTATTTCTCTCAAATTTTTCTTTTGACATTTTTTATTCCTCCTCTAAATGACTAACTTTTATTTAATAAAACTAAGCGTTTTTGCTTCCTGTAACTTGTTCTTGAATACTCTTAGGTACATCTTCATAGTGATCAAATACCATTGAGTAAACTCCTCTACCTTGTGTTCTTGATCTTAACACAGTTGCGTAACCAAACATTTCTGAAAGTGGAACGAAAGCTCTTATAACTTGAGCACCTGCTCTTGGATCCATACCTTCTATTCTACCTCTTCTTGAGTTGATATCGCCCATTACATCTCCCATGTATTCTTCTGGTATTATAACTTCAACTTTCATCATAGGTTCAAGTAAAACTGGGTCTGCTTTTGCCATAGCATTTTTAAATGCCATAGAACCTGCAATCTTGAAGGCCATTTCTGATGAGTCAACATCATGGTATGATCCATCAACAAGTCTAACCTTAAAGTTGATAACTGGATATCCTGCAACTACACCGCTGTCTGAAGCTTCTTGAATACCATTATCGATTGGTCCGATATATTCTTTTGGAATAGCTCCTCCAACGATAGCATTTTCAAATACATATTCTCCGTCTGTTGGTTCCATTTCTATCCAACAGTGACCATATTGACCACGTCCACCAGACTGTCTAACAAACTTACCTTCAGCTTTAACAGCTTTTCTGATAGTTTCTTTGTATGCAACTTGTGGCTTACCAACGTTACATTCAACCTTAAATTCTCTTTGAAGTCTATCTACAATTATTTCAAGGTGAAGCTCACCCATACCAGAAATAATTATCTGGCCAGTTTCTTGATTAGTAAATGTTCTAAATGTTGGGTCTTCTTCAGCAAGTTTAGCTAAAGCTATACCCATTTTTTCTTGACCAGCTTTAGTCTTTGGTTCTATAGCAACATCTATAACTGGTTCTGGGAATTCCATACTTTCAAGTATAATTGGATTCGCCTCATCACAAAGTGTATTACCTGTAGTAGTTTCTTTTAATCCTATTACAGCTCCTAAATCCCCTGCACGAAGTTCATCAACTTCTTGTCTGGAATTTGAGTGCATCTTAACAAGTCTACCTATTCTTTCTTTCTTACCCTTAGTTGAGTTTAATACGTAGCTACCACTTTTCATTATACCTGAGTATATTCTTGTGAAAGCTAGTTTTCCTACAAACGGATCCGTAGCAATCTTAAATGCTAGTGCAGATAAAGGCGCGTTATCGTCAGCTGGTCTTTCATCTTCTGCACCTGTATCAGGATTTGATCCTTGAATTGGTGGTATATCTAATGGTGATGGCATGTATGCAACTACAGCATCGATCATTGGCTGTACCCCTTTGTTTTTATATGATGAACCACATACAACAGGTATTATTGTATTTGATACTACACCTTTTCTAAGTGCAGCTACTATTTCTTCTTCAGTTAACTCTTCTCCGTCAAGATATTTCATCATTAACTCTTCATCTTGCTCAGCTACTGCTTCCATTAAAGCTGTTCTGTATTCTGCAGCTTTATCTTTTAATTCAGCTGGAATTTCAACTGAATCCATAACTGTTCCTAAGTCATCTTCATATATTATAGCCTCATTTTTTACAAGGTCTACTATTCCCTGGAATTGGTCTTCTGCTCCTATTGGAAGTTGAATAGGAACTGCATTACAGTGTAATCTTTCTCTTAACATATTTACACACATATAGAAATCAGCACCAGTAGAGTCCATTTTGTTTACATAAACCATTCTTGGAACTTTATAGTTATCTGCCTGTCTCCATACTGTTTCAGTTTGCGGTTCAACACCACTTTTTGCATCTAAAACAGTAACTGCACCGTCTAGAACTCTTAAGGATCTTTCAACTTCTACAGTAAAATCCACGTGTCCTGGTGTATCTATTATATTTATCGCATAACCTTTCCATTGGCAGAAAGTCGCTGCAGAAGTTATTGTAATACCTCTTTCTTGCTCTTGAACCATCCAGTCCATAGTAGCCTGACCTTCGTGAACTTCACCAATTTTATGAGTCCTTCCCGTATAGAAAAGTATACGTTCAGTAGTCGTAGTCTTACCCGCATCAATGTGGGCCATTATTCCTATATTACGGAATTTTTCTAATGGATATTCTCTGCTCACTTTTATTCCTCCTCTATGGTTTAATTTTTAAATTTGACAAAACTGTTTCGGCGAAAAACCAAAACAGTTTTGAATATTAATATCTATAGTGTGCAAAAGCCTTATTAGCTTCAGCCATTTTATGAGTGTCTTCTCTTTTCTTAACTGCTGCACCAGTATTGTTAGCTGCATCCATTAGTTCGTTTGCAAGCTTTTCTCTCATGTATTTTTCTCCTCTTTTTCTAGCTGCAGCAAGAAGCCATCTTATTCCTAAAGTCTGTCTTCTCTCAGGTCTAACTTCGATAGGAACCTGATATGTTGCACCACCTATTCTTCTAGCTTTAACTTCTAATAGTGGCATTATGTTGTTCATTGCATCTTCAAATACTTCTATTGCTTCCCTATTTGTTTTGTTACGGATTATTTCAAAAGCGTCGTAGCATACTTTTTGAGCTACACCCTTCTTTCCATCTTCCATTACATTGTTTATTAATTTAGTAACAACTTTGCTGTTGTACATTGGATCTGGTAATACATCTCTTTTAGCTATATGTCCTTTTCTTGGCACTTTTCTTCCCTCCTTAACAATATTAATTTAAGTTCATCGGTACTCAGTTATTATATGTTTATTACATATTTAACCGCAAAGTGCTTTGTACTTCGGCAAATTACTTATAAAATCTATATTTAAATGCTGAAGACAAGCACTATTACTCTAAATCAACTTAATCCAAAACTATTTTTGTTTTGGTCTCTTAGCACCATACTTTGATCTACTTTGTAGTCTGTTAGCCACTCCAGCTGAGTCTAACGCACCTCTTACGATGTGGTATCTTACACCTGGAAGGTCTTTAACTCTTCCACCTCTTATTAGAACAACGCTGTGTTCTTGTAAGTTGTGTCCTACGCCTGGAATGTAAGCAGTAACTTCATAACCATTTGTTAGTCTAACTCTGGCAATTTTTCTTAATGCTGAGTTTGGCTTTTTAGGTGTTGTAGTTTTTACTACTGTACAAACTCCTCTCTTCTGAGGACATTCCTTTAATGCTGGTGCTGTTGATTTTGTACCTATTGTCTTTCTGCCTTTTCTTACTAATTGGCTTATAGTTGGCATATCTACACCTCCTTTGAGATTATAAATCAATTTAGGTATTAATCCTAAACTAATTACTTAACTTGTAGTGTTTAATTTATGTTAAATATTATCAGAAAGCTATTTTAGTTTAGAAAACTATTCATTTAAAATAGCAGCTGTAGCAGCCCCAACATCTATTCCACAAAGTTTTCCTAATTCCTTCATAGTATTTATATATACTATATCCAGGGAATTTTCATCAACTAATACCTTTACTGACTGTATTAACCTATCGTCGGCATCCTTTGCTACATAAACAGATTTAACATTTCCGTTTTTTATAGCTTTAATTGTCTGCTTAACACCAACAACCTTGTTACCTTCAAGCCTGTAAACCATTATCTCCATTCCCCCTTACAGTGCTATAGAGACAAAGTTTAAACTTTGTCTCTACTTAAACATACAGGTGTATTGTATCACCTTAGCACCATTATGTCAATAAATTAAATGTTAAGCTTCAGTAGCATTATCTAACTGTCTTTCTTCAATCTCTTTTTCTGTATTTATTTTAATTGATCTATACCTTGTCATACCAGTACCTGCAGGTATTAATTTTCCAATAATAACATTTTCTTTTAGACCTAATAGAGGATCTACTTTTCCTTTGATTGCAGCATCTGTAAGAACTCTTGTAGTTTCTTGGAATGAAGCCGCTGAAAGGAATGATTCAGTTGCTAGCGCTGCTTTTGTAATACCAAGTAATGATACTCTTCCCACTGCTGGACTTCCGCCCTGAGCTTCAACTTTTGCATTTTCCTCTTCATAATCAAAAATATCTATCATAGTTCCTGGTAACAATTCAGTATCGCCAGACTCTTCAATTTTTATTTTTCTTGTCATCTGTCTTACTACTACTTCAAGATGTTTATCATTTATATCAACACCCTGAAGCCTATAAACCTTTTGAACCTCTGACAATAGGTAATTTTTAACTCCTAGAACACCCTTGATTCTTATTACATCATGTGGATTTACTGATCCTTCTGTTATTTCATCTCCGGCATCTATTACATCTCCATTTGATACTTTAAGTCTTGATCCAAATGGAATATCATAGGTCACTTCTTCACCATTTTCTGTTATAACAGAAATAGTTCTTTTCTTTTTAGTTTCCTCCATTTTAACTGTACCAGAAACTTCACTTACTATAGCAAGACCTTTTGGTTTTCTAGCTTCAAATAATTCTTCAACTCTTGGTAGACCTTGTGTTATATCTGCTCCAGCAACACCACCAGTGTGGAATGTTCTCATTGTAAGCTGTGTACCAGGTTCTCCTATACTTTGTGCAGCAATTATACCAACTGATTCACCTATATTTATCTTTTGAGCAGTAGCCATGTTCATTCCATAACATCTTGAACATACACCATGCTTAGACTTACAAGTAAATACAGATCTTATTTTTATCTTTTTTACACCTGCTTTTTCAACTTTTTCCGCAGTATCTACATCCATATAACTATCTCTTGGTGCTATAAGTTCACCTGTTTCTGGATTAATAATATCTTCAGCAGAATATCTTCCTGTAAGTCTTTCTGCTAAACTTTCTATTATTTCGTTTCCTTCTTTTATTTCTGAAACTTCGTATCCATCATGCGTTCCACAATCTTCTTCTCTAACAATAACATCCTGACTTACATCAACTAACCTTCTTGTTAGGTATCCTGAGTCAGCTGTTTTTAAAGCTGTATCCGCATTACCTTTTCTAGCACCGTGAGTAGATATAAAGTACTCTAGAACGTCAAGACCTTCTCTGAAGGAAGCTCTTATTGGCAACTCAATAATTTTACCTGAAGGGTTTGCCATAAGACCTCTCATACCTGCAAGCTGCTTAATCTGACTCTTAGAACCTCTGGCTCCTGAATCAGCCATCATGAATATTGGATTAAACTTATCCAGATTATTCATAAGCTCGTCAGCTACATCTTCAGTTGTCTTAGTCCATTTTTCTATAACCCTTTCATATCTTTCATCTTCGGATATAAATCCTCTTCTATACATTTTTTCAATCTTATCTACAGCCGCATCAGCTTCTTCTAGTAATCTCTTCTTAGCTTCAGGCACTACCATATCAGACGTAGAAACTGTTATAGCTCCTATGCTTGAATAGTGGTACCCTTTTGCTTTTATTTTATCGAGCATTATTGATGTTTCTGTAGGGCCATGTTTTAGATAGCATTTATCTATAACTTTACCAAGATTTTTCTTTGTTACGAGGAAATCAACCTCTAACTTAAATTCATTTTCAGGCTTACTTCTATCAATGAATCCTAAATCTTGAGGTATAGATTCATTGAAAATAAGTTTACCAGGTGTAGTATCTATTATACCGCTTACTAGCTCACCATCTTTAATTTTGGTCATCTTAACTTTTATCTTAGCATGTATATCTATTTCATTAAGCTGATAAGCAATAAGTACTTCATCTGGTGAAGAAAACATTCTTCCTTCGCCTTTAACGCCTTCTTTATCTATAGTTAAATAGTAAGATCCAAGTACCATATCCTGTGTAGGCACAACAACAGGTTTACCATCAGATGGTTTCATTATATTATGTGCAGCCAGCATTAAAAATCTAGCTTCTGATTGAGCCTCAACTGACAAAGGTACATGGACAGCCATTTGGTCTCCATCGAAGTCAGCATTGTAAGCTGTACATGATAGTGGATGAAGTTTTATAGCTCTACCTTCAACAAGTACAGGTTGGAATGCCTGAATTCCTAACCTATGAAGCGTAGGAGCACGATTTAAGAGAACTGGATGATCTGATATTACTTCTTCAAGTACATCCCATACTTGCGTCTGTACTCTTTCTACCATTCTCTTAGCACTTTTAATATTATGGGCTACTCCACTTTCCACTAGCTTTTTCATAACAAAAGGTTTAAATAGCTCAAGTGCCATTTCTTTTGGAAGACCGCATTGATACATCTTAAGTTCTGGTCCAACAACTATAACTGAACGTCCAGAGTAATCAACACGTTTTCCAAGTAGATTTTGTCTAAATCTTCCTTGCTTTCCTTTTAACATGTCTGATAATGATTTTAGAGGTCTGTTTCCTGGACCTGTTACTGGTCTTCCTCTTCTTCCGTTATCTATAAGTGCATCTACTGCTTCTTGAAGCATTCTTTTTTCGTTTCTAACTATGATGTCTGGAGCACCTAAATCTAATAACTTTTTAAGTCTATTGTTTCTATTTATAACCCTTCTGTAAAGGTCATTTAAATCTGATGTAGCAAATCTTCCTCCATCAAGCTGAACCATAGGTCTTAAATCTGGAGGTATTACTGGTATTACGTCTATAATCATCCATTCGGGTCTATTGCCTGACTTTCTAAATGATTCAACTACCTCAAGTCTTCTAATAATTCTAACTTTCTTTTGACCAGTACTAGTCTTTAAATCTTCTTTCAACTCTATTGCTAGCTGTTCAAGTTCTATTTCCTCGAGAAGTCTTTTAACAGATTCTGCTCCCATGCCTGCATCAAAGCTTTCCTCACCGTACTTATCTACAGCCTCTCTATACTCTTTTTCATTTAAAAGTTGTTTCTTTAAAAGAGGTGTTTCTTTAGGGTCTAGAACTACATAAGAAGCAAAATATAATACTTTTTCAAGTGCTCTTGGAGACATATCTAATATAAGTCCCATACGTGATGGTATTCCTTTAAAATACCAAATATGAGATACTGGAGCTGCAAGTTCTATATGGCCCATTCTCTCACGTCTTACTTTAGCTTTTGTAACCTCAACACCACATCTATCGCAAACTATGCCTTTATATCTGATTCTTTTATACTTTCCACAGTGACATTCCCAGTCCTTTTGTGGTCCAAAAATTCTCTCACAGAATAATCCATCTCTTTCTGGTTTTAAAGTTCTGTAGTTTATAGTTTCAGGTTTTTTTACCTCACCTCTTGACCATTCCCTAATTTTTTCAGGTGAAGCCAATCCTATTTGTAACGCATCAAAATTATTTAATTCAAACAAGGGTACATCCTCCCTTCCTAGTGTTCATCACCAAAATCATCTATTTCGAGCTCGCCTTGAAGATCATCTAAAGATAAATCTTCATAATCCATATCTAGTTCTTCATCGCTGTCGTCATTTTCTATATAATCATCAGTAGGTGCTGGCGGTGGAACGAAATCTTCATTTCCTTCTATGTTAACACCTAATTCTTCAATTTCATCTTCAACTGATTCTCTAAGCTTTATTTCTTCATTGTCATCATTCAGTACTTTTACATCTAAACATAGAGCCTGTAGTTCTTTTATGAGAACTTTGAATGATTCAGGCACTCCAGGTTCAGGTATATTATCACCTTTAACAATCGCCTCATATGTTTTAACTCTTCCTACAACATCATCTGATTTAACTGTTAGTATTTCTTGAAGAGTATGTGCAGCACCATAAGCTTCTAGAGCCCAAACTTCCATTTCCCCGAATCTCTGTCCTCCAAATTGAGCTTTACCACCCAATGGCTGTTGAGTGACTAAGGAATATGGTCCAGTAGATCTAGCATGTATCTTATCATCAACCAAGTGAGCAAGTTTTAATATATACATATATCCAACTGTTACTGGATTATCAAAGGCTTCTCCAGTTCTTCCATCATAAAGAACAGTCTTACCATGTTCTTTATACCCTGCTTTTCTTAAGCATTCTACTATGTCTTCTTCTCTAGCTCCATCAAAAACAGGTGTTGCTATATGCCATCCTAATTCACTAGCTGCCCAACCTAGATGGACTTCTAATACCTGCCCTATATTCATACGTGAAGGAACACCTAGTGGATTTAGACAAATTTGAAGAGGTCTTCCGTCCGGTAAGAAAGGCATATCTTCTTCAGGTAATACTCTGGAAATAACCCCTTTATTACCATGTCTTCCTGCCATCTTATCTCCAACTGATATCTTTCTCTTTTGAGCAATGTAACATCTAACAAGCTTGTTAACACCTGGAGGCAACTCATCACCATTTTCTCTTGTAAACACTTTTACGTCAACTATTATACCTGCCTCACCATGAGGTACTCTAAGTGAAGTATCTCTTACTTCTCTAGCTTTTTCTCCAAAAATTGCTCTAAGTAATCTTTCTTCTGCAGTAAGTTCAGTCTCTCCTTTTGGGGTAACTTTTCCAACCAGTATATCTCCTGATCTTACTTCTGCACCTATTCGTATTATTCCTCTTTCATCTATATCTTTTAATGCATCCTCACCAACATTTGGAATATCTCTTGTTATTTCTTCTGGTCCTAGTTTAGTATCTCTTGCTTCAGCTTCATATTCTTCTATATGAATTGAGGTAAACACATCATTCTTAACTAATTCTTCGGATATAAGCATAGCGTCTTCGTAGTTATACCCTTCCCAAGTTATAAATCCCATTCTGATATTCTTACCTAATGCTATTTCACCAAGGTCTGTTGATGGTCCATCTGCTAACACAGTTCCTTTGTTAACTTTTTCGCCTTTTGACACAATAGGTCTTTGATTTATGCAAGTACCTTGATTAGATCTCTTAAACTTAAGAAGTCTATATGTGTCAATGCCACCATCACTATCCCTTTTAACTCTTACCTCATTAGCACCAACATATACAACTGTTCCTGCATTTTTTGATTTTGGAAGTACTCCCGAATCTACTGCTGCTTTGTATTCAATTCCTGTACCTACAACAGGTGCTTGTGGTTTCAATAATGGAACAGCCTGACGTTGCATGTTAGATCCCATAAGTGCACGGCTGGCATCATCATTTTCTAAGAATGGTATCATAGCTGTAGCTACTGAAACTATTTGTCTAGGAGATATATCCATTAGATCAACATCTTCACGAGGTACTACTATTACATCTTCTTTATTTCTTACTGTAATCTTAGTATCTATAAATTGCCCTTCTTCTGCTATTGGTTCATTAGCCTGAGCAACCAAATATTCATCTTCCTCATCAGCAGTTAGATATACAATATCACTTGTGACAACACCAGTTTTCTTATCTATTCTTCTATATGGAGTCTCAATAAATCCATATTCATTCACTCTAGCATAAGTAGCTAAGGAGTTAATAAGACCTATATTTGGACCTTCTGGTGTTTCTATCGGGCACATTCTTCCATAATGTGAATGGTGAACGTCTCTAACTTCGAAGCCAGCTCTTTCTCTAGAAAGTCCACCAGGTCCTAGAGCTGATAGTCTTCTTTTATGAGTAAGCTCCGATAAAGGATTAGTTTGATCCATAAATTGTGAAAGCTGTGAGCTACCAAAGAATTCTTTTATAGCAGCAGCTACAGGTCTTATATTAATTAACGCCTGTGGAGTTATAATTTCTTGATCCTGAATAGTCATTCTTTCCTTAACTACTCTTTCCATCCTTGAAAGACCTATTCTAAATTGATTTTGAAGCAATTCACCAACTGATCTAAGTCTTCTGTTTCCAAGATGGTCAATATCATCAGTATGGCCAATGTTATATGCCAATCCTAGTTCATAGCTAACAGTAGCATATACATCATCTCTTATGATGTGCTTAGGTATAAGAACATGAATATTCTTTCTTATTTGTTCTTTTATACTATCTTCATCGCTATAGTTATCTAGTATTTCCTTAAGTGTAGGATAATGCACTAGTTCCCTTATATTTAAATCATCTATATTAAAATCTATAAGTTTATGTATATTTACGAAATTATTTCCTATAACTCTTACTATCTTATCCTCAACATTAATATCTACTATATTTACACCATTATTTTGGATTTCTACTGCTTTTTCTCTATCGATTTTCTCGCCTTTTTGAACAAGTATTTCACCTGTTTGAGGGTTAACTACATCCTGTGCTGCTATCTGATTAGCAATTCTAAGATGTAAGGCTAATTTCTTATTAAATTTATATCTACCAACTCTTGATAAGTCATATCTTTTAGGGTCAAAGAATAAAGATTCAATAAGAGACTGAGCGCTATCTACTGTCGGTGGTTCTCCTGGTCTTAATCTTTTATATATCTCTAGCAATGCTTCTTCACGTGTTTTAGTATTATCTTTTTCAACAGTAGCCTTTAGTCTTTCTTCATCTCCAAAGTATTCTGTAATTTCTGCATCTGTGCCATAACCTAAAGCCCTTACAAGAATACTTATTGGCAATTTTCTCGTCTTGTCAATTCTCACATATATTATGTCATTAGAGTCTGTTTCGTACTCTAGCCATGCACCTCTATTTGGTATAACAGTTGATGAGAAAAGCTTTTTACCTGTTTTGTCAACCGTCATATCGTAGTATACACCTGGTGATCTCACTAATTGACTAACTATTACTCTCTCAGCACCATTAATGATAAAGGTTCCCTGTTCTGTCATAAGAGGGAAATCTCCCATGAATACTTCTTGCTCTTTTACTTCACCAGTTTCCTTGTTAAGTAGTCTAACCTTTACTTTTAAAGGAGCAGCATAAGTAGCGTCTCTTTCTTTGCACTCTTCAACGGAGTATTTAATGTTATCCATATCTAGTTTGTATCCAACAAATTCTAAATTTAAATTTGCTGTATAATCTTGAATAGGATTAACGTCATCAAATACTTCTTGTAGCCCTTCCTTTAGAAACCAATCATAAGAATCTAGCTGTACCTCAATTAAGTTAGGCATATCACCTACTTCTTTGAGTCTGGAAAAGCTCATTCTCGTTCTTTTACCAACCTGGACAGGATGTACCATTGACTTTCACCCCTTGCATAAACTAAAAATAACCAAAAACACTACCACTATAGAATGTGTTTCTGGATTGTTACATTACCATCAAGTTAGTATAACCTAATTTCTATAATTAATTCAATTTATGGAAACTAAGCTATAACATACATTTTTTCATAACTAATCAATGCAATTTATTATATTATCATAATACTAATCTACTGTCAACAAAAATTATGTTAAATGTAAATTTTTAAAAAAGAAGAGGTACTTTTATAAAAGTACCTCTTCTTTTATAGTAAAGAACTATTTTACTTCTACAGTAGCACCAACTTCAGCAAGTTTAGCTTTTATAGCTTCTGCATCATCTTTGCTTACGCCTTCTTTTAATGTCTTAGGAGCTCCGTCAACTAATTCTTTAGCTTCCTTTAATCCTAATCCAGTTAACTCTCTAACTGCTTTTATAACTTTTATTTTTTCTGATCCAGCGTTAGCTAACACTACATCAAATTCAGTCTTTTCTTCAGCTGCTGCAGCACCTGGAGCAGCAACTCCTGCTGCTGCAACTGGAGCAGCTGCACTTACTCCAAATTCTTCTTCACATGCTTTTACTAAATCGTTTAATTCTAAAACGCTCATTTCTTTTATAGCTTGAATTATTTCTTCTCTAGTCATTATTAGGCACCTCCAAAATTTCCTTTTTTATAATTTATGCTTCTTCTGATTCTCTTTTTTCTTTAATTGCATTCAATAAGTATGCTAAATTTGATAATGGAGCTTTGAAGCTTCCAAGTAATTTTGCAATAAGAACATCTTTTGGTGGTATATTAGCAAGTTGTTCAACTTTAGCAGCATCAAAGATTTCTCCTTGAACTATTCCACCTTTTAGTTCTAGTTTCTTATGAGTTTTTGCAAAATCATTAAGAATTCTTGCTGGTGCAGTTGGATCTTCATATCCAAATGCTACTGACAAAGGTCCTTCAAGAATGCTTTCAACTGCATCAAATCCTAATTCTTTAGCAGCTAATGTAGTTAAAGTGTTCTTATAAACCTTATATTCCACGCCAGCTTCTCTTAGAGTTTTTCTAAGATTTGTATCTTCTTCAACAGTTAACCCTTGATACTTAGCGAAAATAATACCTTGAGCCTTTTCCATTTTTTCTCTTATTTCTGTAACTTTAGCTTCTTTTAATTGTCTATTATTTCCCACTGTGTGTCCACCTCCTCACAGTTTAAACTGTAGTTATAAAATTAAAGGTCTCCCCGTAGACGCAGAGAGACCAATGATAATCACTATATCGGAACCCTCGGTAGGTTGGCAATGCCGTTACGCTTTCGCACCTACTGTCTACGGAATATTTACTTATTCAACCCTTAGAATTATACACAATTTAATTGCCTATGTCAATATTATTCTAATACTTTCGTTGGATTTATTTTAATTCCAGGTCCCATAGTACTTGAAACTACTACGGATTTTAAGTATTGACCTTTAGCTGCTGCTGGTTTAGCCTTTATAACAGCTTCCATTAATGCATGGAAGTTTTCTATTAGCTTTTCAGCTCCAAAAGATCTTTTTCCAATTGGAACGTGAACTATAGCAGTTTTATCTACTCTATATTCAACTTTACCAGCTTTGATATCAGCTATTGCTCTAGCAACATCGAAAGTAACTGTACCTGATTTTGGGTTTGGCATTAGCCCTTTAGGTCCTAATACTCTACCTAATCTTCCCACTACTCCCATCATATCTGGAGTTGCAACAACTACATCAAACTCAAACCAGTTTTCTTTTTGTATTTTATCAATATACTCTTCTGCACCTACATATTCTGCACCTGCAGCTTCTGCTTCTTTAACCTTTTCGCCTTTAGCGAAAACTAAAACTCTAACTTTCTTACCAGTTCCGTTAGGAAGTACAACAGCTCCTCTAACCTGCTGGTCTGCATGTCTTGGGTCAACACCAAGTCTTAAAGCTAATTCTACAGTTTCATCAAATTTAGCTTTTGATGTTTTTACAGCAAGTTCCATAGCTTCTGCTGGTGTGTATAGAGCGCTTTTATCTACAAGCTTAGCGCTTTCAATATAATTCTTTCCCATTACTAATCCTCCTCTGTGGTTTTAACGGTTTTTACCTCCCACTATATTAGTGAACTATTCTTCAACAACTATACCCATGCTTCTTGCTGTTCCAGCAACCATACTCATAGCTGCTTCCACTGATCCTGCATTTAGATCTGGCATCTTAGTTTCTGCTATTTGTCTAACTTGATCTTTAGTTACTTTCGCAACCTTAGTCTTATTTGGAACACCAGAACCACTTTCTATTCCTGCTGCCTTCTTAAGTAATACTGCTGCTGGAGGAGTCTTTAGTATAAAACTAAAAGATCTGTCCTGATATACAGTAATTACTACTGGAATTATCAATCCTGCTTGATTAGCAGTCTTAGCATTAAATTCTTTACAGAATCCCATGATATTTACACCATGTTGACCAAGTGCTGGTCCAACCGGTGGTGCTGGAGTTGCTTTTCCTGCAGGAAGTTGAAGTTTAATCATTCCTACTACTTTTTTAGCCATGAATTTACACCTCCTATAATGTGGTTATACGGGCCTAAAACCCTCCCACTATTTAAGGCCTTCGCCTTATAAACTAATCTAGTTTTTCTATTTGATTAAAATCAAGTTCAACAGGTGTTTCCCTGCCAAACATGTTAACTAGCGCTTTTATTTTTCTTTTTTCAATATTTATTTCTTGAATAACTGCTGGGAAGTTTTCTAAAGGACCAGATTTAACTCTGATATTTTCTCCTACTTCCATATCTACGTTAACAGGTTTTTCGACTATTCCCATAGCTGTAACCTCATCATCAGTAAGAGGTACTGGCTTTGATCCCGGTCCTACAAACCCTGTAACACCCCTAGTATTTCTAACTACATACCATGAGTCATCAGTCATTATCATGTGTACTAAAACATATCCTGGAAATACTTTTTTTAATGATATTTTTTTCTTACCATCTTTAATTTCAACTTGTTCCTCCATAGGAACTTGAACATCATCTATCCAATCGTATAGATTTCTATTTTCTATGGTTTTCTCAAGGTTTGCTTTAACCTTGTTTTCATAACCAGAATATGTATGAACTACGTACCATCTAGCTCTCTCTGCCATAACTTAAGGGACGGGAATCTTATCTCGACCCCTACCTCCTTTTGCGTTTATTTAAAGATTACTCCAACTAAACTTTTGAAACCAAAATCTAGCAATCCAACTACTAACATATATATAAAGCAAAATGTTACAACTGTTGCTATTGCCTTTTTTACGTTATCTTTAGAGGCCCAAGTAATTCTTTTAGCTTCTGCTTTTAACTCTTTGAAAAAGTTAACAAAACTATTTCCTGACGTTACTGGTTTGCTTACTTTTTTTGCATTATTTTGTGCAACCATTTTATTCACATCCTCAAAATAATTTATAAAATGCCTCTGTACTATTTTGTTTCTTTGTGAGCTGTGTGCTTATGGCAAAATGGGCAGTACTTTCTCATTTCTAATCTATCTGGATCATTTTTCTTGTTTTTCATTGTGTTATAGTTTCTTTGCTTGCAATCTGTGCATGCTAATGTTACTTTAATTCTCATTATTTACACCTCCCGGCTATGTGTATATATAAACAGCAATCTGTCGTTTTTTGTTACTTAAAATTATGCATTACTTATACAATTTATCACAACTTAATATATATGTCAACGAAATTAAAAACCTACTTTGTTACGTTTATATTTGTACTTTTAAAAGGACCAGGTCTAGAAACCCAGTCCTATAGTAATTACTACTCAACTATTGAAGAAACAACGCCTGAACCTACAGTTCTTCCGCCTTCTCTTATAGCGAATCTTAATCCTTC
>NZ_JABAIW010000082.1:0-14803 GCF_014231265.1 Clostridium sp. DJ247
ATCAGTCTAAAGTTCGTGTTTTAAGCAGAGAGCCAAAATCTGTGATTTTGTGCGAATCGCTTACTCATCTGACCTAAGGAAGATGAGTTTCATATAAAATCTAAGAAGCTTTGATGAACTCGTACCTCAAACATATCAAAGCTCCTAAGATTTTCTAAAAACACTTCACTAAGACTGACAAAAAAGTTTTTAAAAGTGCCTTCAGTTTTGGCAGCATATTCCTACGTATAAGTTAAATTTAAGCTTCAAGTGGAGTTTGTCTATGACCACTGGGTAAATTACTGGTTATTACCAGCGAATATTGCCCGATAAGTGTTCATTTGGGCATTTAAACTCCATTTGAGGCTTAGAAGTCGTTGTTCTAGTATAGAAAGAGGAGTTTAATGTAAAGATGGGAGTATTAGAGTAAGTAGCCATTAAATAAACTACTAAAAGTTTGAATAATTTGTAAAAATAACAATATTAATATGCTTATAGTAGAATGTTTACAAAAAATGTAAAATATGTTAATATTTAAGTGTTATTAATTTTAGTTTGTATCAATTTTATAAAAGTGTAATAACACAAACTTTTAGGAGGGATCTTATGTTAATGATTAAAGCTATAATAAGACCAAACAAAGTTGGTGAAGTTCTTTCTGACCTTGCTGATGCAGGATTTCCAGCGGTTACAAAATACGATGTGGTAGGTAGAGGTAAACAAAAGGGGGTTAAAGTAGGGTCAGTACATTATGATGAGATACCTAAGGAAATGCTTATGTTAGTGATAGAAGATGAGGATAAAGATGACGTTATAAAAATAATAATGAAAAGTGCAAAGACAGGAGAAGTTGGAGCTTTTGGAGATGGAAAAATATTTATATCAGGCGTAGATGAAGTATATACAATAAGTACAGGCTCAAAAGTATTATAATTAAAGGTTGGGGGGAGTTAACTTGAAAGAAGTAACTGCGGTTATTAGAATGAACATGGTTAGTAAAACAAAAGAAGCTCTCTTAAAACAAGGATTTCCCTGTTTCACCTGTAGGAAAGTACTTGGTCGTGGAAAAAAGAAAGTAAGTTTCACGATTTTTGATGAAGAAAGAGCAATGAAAGAAATAACAAATAAGAGCATGGCTGAAGAAATTGCTGAAGCACATAGACTTGTTTCAAAAAGAATGTTTACTATCATAGTTAACGACGAAGATGTGCAAGAAGTAATTAATGCAATTATTGAAGTAAATAGAACAGGAAATCCTGGAGATGGTAAAATTTTTGTAAGGGATATTCTTGATGCTATAAGAATAAGAACCGGAGAAACGGGAGCTAAAGCATTATAGTGTAACGGTTGCTGCTGACAAATATAATTATATAAAATATAACTAAATGTGAAATATTAATTTTTGTAACTGCAGAATTTTCTGCAGTTACAAAAATATAGTTAACACCTGTTATCCATTACTCTTCATATAATAGCTTTCGCATTTCTAATTCTTCTCTAGTCAAATACTGAGGATATTTCTTTTTTATATTAAAACTTGAAGGTTTTAAGTCGAATAATTTTAATAGATATTCTAATTTATCGTAAGTACTTATAGTATTATCATAAGAGTTGATTGCTAAATCAATAAAATTTGAAAATTTTTTAACTTTAGTAATCTCATTATTTCTTGAACACAATCCTAATCTTTTTTCAAATTCAATCACAGAACTGTCATTTCCAGAAGATTTAATTAGAGTCAGTTCCTCATATTTTTTGCGTGAAAGCTTACCTATTTCGTATAGTCTTTTTATCATTGCTTTATATGGGAATAAAAACAAGTCCATTAATTTTACAATACCTTCAAGTGTTATACTATCTAATTGTTCCATTCCCATGTTTTTAAGTTCAATTTCTAAAATATCATCTCTCACAAGAAACTCAGCCGCAAATCTATTACTAATTGCTTCAATTGTATTAATATCTAAGGCTTTGTTGTCTGAATAATTCAATAGTATTTGTCCATTAAGGTCTTCCTTGTGGTTTTTCGATATAAGCATGATATGTGCAAATTCATATGCTGCAGCAAAAACTTGCTTTTCATAAGTCATAGACGTATTAATAAATATAATATTGTCATTAAATTTACTTTTATTTATTTTCATATAGAAAGCACGGATATCGTCTTTGATAGGATAATATAGTACTTTACTAACAGTTTCAAGTATTCTAAAGATATCATCTTTTATAATAGGATTAACAATATTTTTTTCTTTACTTATACTTTTAACTTTTTCTTTAATAATTTTTATCTCTTTTTGCTGTAAAATACTTTTTGGATAATAGCAATTCATGTAAGTTCTCCTCCATAGTTACATATTCTTCAATAATAGATTTTAAAAGCTTAAAATTATCTTCATTATTAAAGGCTCCTAAAAATTGAATTTGTGAATCTTCTTGCCAATAAACTTCTTCGTTAGTATTTAAGAGTTTATCCGTAGTCACGCCTAAAATTTTAGCAATTTTAGCAATTTCATAAGCATTTATTGCTTTTTTGCCTTTTATAATTTTTTGAAATACTTGTCTAGAAATTCCAATTTTATCAGCTAACATTGATTGAGTCCAATTTCTATTCTCTAATTCTATTAAGATGTTATTACCTACCATTTCAAAAAAATCCATTATTATCACCTCATTATTACTTATTATTCATATGTATATACAATATGTTTATTTTAAATGTGATTATATATAAATAATTGATAAATGTAAATATAATATTTACAAAATGATGTGTTGAAATTTATAAAACAAAAAATATATAATAAATTCTTAATAAGAACAATAAAATATTAGATAATTGTCAATTGTAACTAAATATTTTAGTAAATTATCAAAAATATTATTGCAAAATGTTATTTTGTGAATTACAATATACTCAATATACAAAATACTATAATTTAATATAAGATGGAAAAAATAATGCAAAAAATGTATAAATTTAAAATTATAAATTCCAAATTGTATTTATTTAAATGTAAATAAACTAAATTGTTGGGAACTATTTTATATGAGGAGTGATTTTATGAAAAAGAACATTATTAAAATTAGTACACTTATTTGTATTTTCACAGTTGCTATTTCATTTGCTGGGTGTACAAGTTCTAGTACAACTGCAGAAGTTAAAAATTCTAAACCGACTACCCGTGTAGTTACAGATATGTCTGGAAGAAAAGTTACTATTCCTGCTAAAGTGGAAAAAGTAATTTCAATAAGTAATAATACAACTGTTGACGTATATACCTTAGCACCAGATAAGCTGCTAGGTTGGAGTTTTACTCCTAAAGCTGATGCCAAGAAATACATAAATGAAAAATACTTTAATCTTCCTGTACTTGGAACAAGTGCAGAAAAAAGCAGTAACTATGAAAATATACTTAAGTTAAAACCAGATTTAATTATTGCTTCAAATGAAGATGAGATTTATTCTGCTGATGATATTCAGAAGCAGCTTAAAATACCAGTAGTAATGGTAGATACAGCTCTTGATGCAACTGACAAGGTATATACCTTCTTAGGAGAATGTTTGGGTGAAAATAAAAGAGCAAAGGAACTTGCTGATTACTCTAGAAAAGTTCTCGATAGCACAAAAGCTGTGGTTAAAACAATCCCTGCGGATAAGCAACTAAAAGTATATTATGCAGAAGGAGCATCATGGCTTCAAACAGACATTTTAGGAAATGTACATACTGAAGTACTAGATGCTTCTGGAGGTAAAAACGTAGCTGATATAGCTGAAACAAAGACAGGATCTATGGCAAATGTATCCATGGAGCAGGTAATGTCTTGGAATCCAGATGTGATTTTGGTAGGTGCTACTGGCATGAGAGGAGATTTTTATTCAAAGGTATATAGTGATGCTAAATGGGCAAATGTTAAAGCTGTAAAGGATAAAAAGATATATATGACACCTTCATTACCATTTAATTGGTTTGATAGACCACCATCTGCTGGTAGAGTGCTTGGTGTTCAATGGCTAGCAAATTTATTGTACCCGGAGTACGTAAAATTAGATATGAATAAGGAAATAAAAAATTTCTATCATACTTTTTACAATTATGAGCTTACTGATCAGGAGGTACAGGACTTATTGAAGAATGCCATTGGAAAATAAGGAGTGATTTTCATGAAAAATATAAATGAAATACAATTAAAACCAGGTATATTAACATATACTGATGTTTCTAAGGCTAAAGAAAAGGTAAAGAAAAACTATGTAATGATTGTTCTGTTTTTGCTACCTATAATTGCTTTTATCATATCTCTTACTTTAGGAAGATATGGTATTCCGTTATCTGATCTAATGACTATCTTTACCGGTAAACTTTTTAATCTTCCAGTTACTTTGCCTGAAACTGTGGAGACAGTCTTATTTCAGGTTCGTATTCCTAGAATAATTGCAGCGATGCTTGTTGGAGCTGCTTTGGCTACAGCAGGAGCTACATATCAGGGATTGTTTAAGAATCCCATGATTTCTCCAGATATTTTAGGTGCCTCTGCTGGTGCAGGGTTTGGAGCTGCTGTTGGTATTCTGATGTCTTTTGGTGTTGTAGGTATACAGTTTTCTGCATTTTTAGTGGGCCTTGGAGCTGTAATTCTTACATATACAATCGCTACTATTATAGCTAGAGGAAATAATGCTATTTTAGTTTTAGTTCTTACAGGCATGGTAGTATCAACTCTATTTTCGTCATTCATCTCTATTACTAAATATGTAGCTGATCCTGATAGTAAATTACCAGCAATTACGTTTTGGCTTATGGGAGGTCTTTCATCTGTTGGAACACGAGATATAATGATACTGCTTATGCCGTTAGCTTTGGGGATTATTCCAATAATGCTTTTAAGATGGAAACTCAATGTTCTCTCTTTTGGTGAAGAAGAAGCTCAAGCTATGGGAATAGATACTCGTAAAATCCGAATAATAGTTATCATTTGTTCAACTTTACTTACAGCATCAGCTGTATCAATTAGTGGAATGATAGGTTGGGTGGGCTTGATTATTCCTCATATTGCAAGACTTATAGTAGGACCTAACTATAAAGTATTATTACCGGCCTCTATGCTTATTGGAAGTACTTTTCTACTTTTAGTAGATGATGTAGCTCGTAGTGCCTTTGTTATGGAAATACCTCTAGGGATTCTTACAGCTATTATAGGTGCACCTATATTTATCTATTTGCTGCTTAAAGGAAGGAGGGGATGGATATGAAGTTAGAAATTAAAAATGCTGTTTGTGGTTATGGGTCGAAAATTATAGTTAAAGATATATCAGTAAAGGTGGAATCAGGAGAAATATTATGTTTGCTTGGACCTAATGGTGTAGGAAAAACCACATTTTTTAAAACTATTTTAGGGTTTTTGAAGCTGAAGGGTGGAGAGATTATTTTGGATGGAGAGAATGTCCAAAACTGGTCCAAAAAGAAATTAGCTCAAGCTATCGGATATGTACCCCAAGCTCATACACCACCATTTCCTTTCTCTGTGCTGGATGTTGTCACTATGGGGCGTACAGCTCATTTAGGATCTTTTGCATCACCATCTAAGAATGATGTAGCTATTGCGGAAGAAGCTTTAGAAACTTTGGGAGTATCCTTTTTAAAGAATAAGATTTATACAGAAATTAGTGGTGGTGAAAGACAAATGGTTCTTATAGCTAGGGCGCTAACTCAACAACCACGTATTCTCGTTATGGATGAGCCGACTTCTAATTTAGATTTTGGTAATCAAATTAGAGTGTTAGAACAGATTAATAAGTTAGTAAAAAATGGTTTGGGAGTTATTATGACCACTCATTTTCCAGATCATACTTTCCTTTGTTCTAGCAAAGTGGCATTGCTTCAGAGAAACAATAAGTTTACTGTGGGCGATGTGGACGAGGTAGTTACTGAAGAGAATTTGAAGTCTGCTTACGGCATTGATGTGAGGATTACTAGTACTGTTAACAGGCAGGGTGAACCTATAAGAGCATGTATACCACTGCTTGATTAGATTTTATAAAACATTAATTAGTTAGATATAAGGTAGATACACATTTAGTGTAAAACAAATAAAAAAATATGAAGAGAGGGCAAGAGAAAATGACGAAAAAATCTATTAGTATTATTTTAAGCTTAGTACTTGTATCCGTAAGTATAACTGCTTGTGGGAATAAAGGAAATAGTCAATCAGCTTCTTCTGATGTTAGTGCAACTGCGGAAAAAAGTAAAAATACCAATAAGATTATTACAGATTCTGCTGGCAAACAGGTAAAAATACCAGAAAAAATAAATAATATTGCTGAACTATGGGGTGCTCATATTGAGGTTTTACATACACTGGGAGCTGGTGATAAAATTGTAACTACTACATTTACCCCTCAATCACGACCATGGCTATTTAAGGTGATTCCAACTTTGGACAAGGCAGTTTATAGTGTTATAGCTAATCTAAATGTAGAACAAGTATTGAGTAAAAAGCCAGATATAGTATTTATTCCTACTGGAGATAAAAATGTTAAGCAACTTACACAAATGGGGTTGCCAGTAGTTGAACTTAGTTTTACAGATTTTGAATCTATGAAAAAATGTTTTACATTGACAGGAGAAATACTTGGAGGAGATGCTGTTAAAAAAGCACAAAATTACAATTCATATCTTGACAGTAAATTGAATATGATTAAAAGCATTACATCAAAAATACAAGATGATCAAAAACCTAAAGTACTACATCTTTCCAATTCAGCTCCTTTTGCAGCAGATGGAGACAAAACAATAATCAATGATTGGATTGAAGTAGCTGGTGGTAAAAATGCAGCAAGTGAAGTTACGGGTAATAGAAAAGAGGTTTCAGTAGAACAGATACTTAAATGGAATCCTGATATCATTATTGTCAGTGAAAACATTAAATCTATAGATAAAATTACTGGAGATACGAGATTGGCAAATGTTTCAGCTGTTAAAAATGATAAAGTATTTTTAAATCCTGACGGAGCATTTTTATGGAATCGCTATGGTACAGAGGAAGCACTTCAGGTTCAATGGGCTGCAAAAACTATACAACCGGATAAATTTCAAACTTTGGATATTGCCAAGGAGACAAAGAGTTTCTACAAAACATTTCTTAACTACGATCTTACCGATAATGATGTACAGAAAATCTTAAATGCTCAAGCGCCATAATAAATAGTGTTCTATATAAAAAACAAATATAGAGAGGTGGTTACATATGATTACAAAGAACATGACTATAGGAAAAATTATTAATAATTATCCCGAGAAAATTGAAGTTTTATTGGATTTTGGATTAGAGTGTACTGGGTGTCTTTCGGCGAAATTTGAAACTTTAGAGAAAGCCTCTATGGTTCATGGTTTTGATCTTGACGAATTAATTTATGAATTAAATTTACCTAGGTAGTTCCAATAAAAGTATCTAAATGAACTTATAGGAGGAGATAACCTTGAGAAAGTTTGAGATTATTCTAGTTATGGTAATTATGGCTGTTTTTCTAGTGATATATTTTTATCTATATAAATCAATTTCTAAAAATGCTGTCATAACTGTTTTGCTCCTAGGAATGCTAAGTTTATTGTCCTTTAGTGTTAGTGAAAGTGATTTAGAAAACTATACTAATAAATATTCTTATTTACAGTAAATCCTCGTTTTAAAAAATAATATCAGTAGAAAATATAAAGAAAAACACAAGCAACACTCAATGCTGCTTGTGTTTTTCTTTATATAGGACTTAATTAAGCTTTCATAAACTAGTACCTCAAACATATCAAAGCTCCTGAGATTTTCTAAAAACACTTCGCTAAGACTGATGAAAATATTTTCAAAAGTGCCTTTAGTTTTGGCGTCATATTCTTAAACTAATGTTAAAATTTAAGATATTGGCATTTAGAATGGCGTAATGTTGATAAATTCCCAATATTATGTTGAAAAACACTTGACTTTTGATAAAATAAAAAATATAATAATACAAAACAGTACAAAATAAAACGAAATGGAAAAAATAATTCCGAGTAGTATTATAACGTTTAGTTTTAAGGAGGAGTTTGAAAATGCGTCAAGTAGCTATTTATGGAAAGGGTGGAATAGGAAAATCCACAACAACACAAAATCTTACTGCAGGCTTAGGAACTATGGGTAAGAAAATAATGGTAGTAGGATGCGACCCTAAAGCAGACTCAACAAGATTATTATTAGGTGGACTAGCTCAAAAATCAGTATTAGATACATTAAGAGAAGAAGGTGAAGATGTAGATTTAGATTCTATATTAAAACCAGGTTTCAGTGGAATTAAATGTGTTGAATCAGGCGGACCAGAACCAGGAGTTGGATGTGCAGGTAGAGGTATAATAACTTCAATAAACATGCTTGAACAATTAGGTGCTTATGAAGCTGATTTAGATTATGTATTCTACGATGTATTAGGAGACGTTGTTTGTGGTGGTTTCGCAATGCCAATCAGAGAAGGAAAAGCTCAGGAAATATATATAGTAGCAAGTGGAGAAATGATGGCATTATATGCAGCAAATAATATATCAAAAGGTATCCAAAAATATGCACACAGTGGCGGAGTTAGATTAGGTGGTATCATCTGTAACAGTAGAAAGGTTGCTAACGAATATGAATTACTTGATAACTTCGCAAAAGAATTAGGAAGTCAATTAATACACTTCGTACCAAGAAGCCCAATGGTTACAAAAGCAGAAATCAACAAGAAAACAGTTATAGATTTCGATCCAACATGTGAACAAGCTGATGAATACAGAACATTAGCTAAAAATATAGATGACAACGAAATGTTCGTTATACCAAAACCAATGACACAAGATAGATTAGAAGAACTATTAATGGAATTTGGTCTTATGGATCTATAATATATTATTTATATATTGTTGTAGTTTAAAGAAATGAAATAGTCTTTATATTATAAACTTAAGTAGAAGAAAATGATATATTCCTCATGTTGCAAGCTTGAGAAATATATCACTACAAAATAATAATTAGATTGATTTAAACAATTACAAGTATAACATATTAAAAGACAAAGGTCAATTTATCTAAAATGGGGGGCATAAAATTAATTTGCCCCGCTTTTATATTTTAGCTATAAGCTAAAAATAATAATATTATGAAGAAGTTAAAATTTATTGGGAAATACTTGTGTAAAATAGATTAATGACAAGAGTTGTTTTTTATAAACTAAAAAGGGGGAAACTGTGTGGCAACAATAAATGAAAAAGATATAGTAAGAACGACAGAAATTAAGAGTAATACTGATAAGAATTGCACTCACCCATGTTATGGAGATAACGCACATCAATTTGCAAGAATGCATATACCAGTAGCGCCTAAATGTAATATAAGCTGCAATTATTGTAGTAGAAAATATGACTGTGCCAATGAGAGCAGACCGGGGGTTACTAGTGAAGTTTTAACTTCAGAGCAAGCAGTATATAAATTTAAAGAGGTAAAAAGTAAAATAAGCAATTTGACGGTTTTGGGTATAGCTGGTCCAGGAGATGCTTTAGCTAATTTTGATGAAACTAAAAAATCTATTCAGCTAATTAAAGAAGAAGATCCAAATATTACATTTTGTTTATCAACAAATGGTTTAATGCTTCCTTTCTATGCAAATGAAATAGTAGAATTAGGAATATCTCATGTTACTGTAACAATTAACTGTGTGGCCCCTAAAATAGGAGCTAAAATATATAGAGAAGTAAACTATCTTGGAACTAAGTTAACTGGAGAAGAAGGTGCACAAGTGCTTATGAATAACCAGTTATCTGGTCTTAGATATTTAGCTTCAAAAGGTCTTGTCTGTAAAGTAAACATCGTTATGATAAAAGGTATTAACGATGACCATATAGTAGAAGTAGTTAAAAAGGTAAAAGAATGTGGAGCATTTATGACTAACATTATGCAGTTAATTCCTGTGAAAGAAAGTGCTTTTGCCCATATGCCTTTAGTCAGCAATAAAGAATTAAATGATAAGAGAAAAGAATGTGAACAATACATGAAACAAATGTATCATTGTAAACAATGTAGAGCAGATGCTATAGGAACTTTAGAACAGGATCGTTCAATTGATTTTAGAGAATTTAAGTGTAGTAATAATTGTGGGTAGATAGATAATAGTAAGCAAATGTAAAGAAGTGTTTAAAATAGAATAAACCATAGTAAAGCCGAAGAAAGATAATATTTATGTATATCATAATGTAAAATAATATTATGATACAAAACTATACAAAACATTAATAATTTATCAAAAAATACATTAAAAAACTTGACATTTATTAAAAAAAGAAATATAATAATACAAAACAGTATAAAAACAGATTAAATGGAAATAAATATTCCAAATGCTATTTAAATGTTTAAATTTTATAAAATCTTCTGATAAGATAAGTTGCTGTTTCTAAAAAATGTAGAATAGTATAATTTACTGTAACTCAACATTGCTTAAAGATACCTATATAAAAACTTAAAAGGTAAAGCAGTGAGTTGTTAAAATGGCGTAATAGAGGATTAATATAAAACCTCTTTACTTACCTCTACCTACAACATTGTACTTGGTAATACCTAGAAAATCAGCATAATGTATGATTGATAAAAACTACCCTGGTTTTTTAAAATCTAATAATTGCTTTTACCATTAACATGCTTTTATTCGAAGTTAAGTCATTAGTATTATGGAGTAGGTAGAGGAAAATAAAAAATTTTGAAGTTATATTTTAGCAATTAGTATAAATTTGTATTAGCAGAAATTTTTATAAGAAATATTAAAGTTTTAAAGAAGAAAGATAAAAAGAAACTAAAAGAACTAATTTTCAGTATGAAATTAATATAGGTTTTAGGAAGGTGTTGTATATGTCTATTATACTTGAAGGCAATAAAAAAATCATTATAGATAGGACTTTACCTGAGATTGTAAGAAAGCTTAAAAATATTGATAAAGGCTCTGCAATAATTTTTTTAGAGTTATTAAAAGAATTAGGTATAGACTTGATAGAAGTTGATAAGTTAACTGTAGACACGTTAGAAACACTTCCAAAACTGTTAGATTATATATTTAGAGTAAAAGATTTTAAGGATATAGAATTTATAAGTAAGTATAATTTTAAGTTTGTAGTTATAAATTATAAGGATGCATTAAGCTTTAGTCTTAATCATATAGAGGGACTAAATGAAATTAATATGATGTTAGATATAGATATAAAACAATTAGATAACTTCATGGAAAGTGATTATAATAAATTGTTTAGTTTATATAATATAAGCTACTTAAAAATAAGTGGAGTTGATAAATATAACTTATCAACTTGGAAAGAACTAATATATAATATTAAAAATCGCTTTAAAGTTAAAATAGATTTTTGTGCAGATAACAAATACTATATGGCTACTGCAATAAGCTTAGAGGCTTGTATGGATGGAGCAGATAGTATCACAGCAGTTTTTAATGGAGAAAACTATGGATTTACACCACTAGAAGAAATTATTATGGCACTTAAAGTAATAAAAAATAGTGAGATATGCGGAGATTTAAAATTAATGAGTAAACTTTCTAGTGTCTATAAAAACTTAACTAAAGAGAATATATGCTCTATGAAAGCAATATTGGGAGAAGATATTTTTAAATATGAATCAGGTATCCATGTTGATGGTATAGAAAAAAATCCAACCACATATGAGCCATTTGATCCTAACGATATTGGTCAAAAGAGAAAAATGCTTATAGGGAAACATTCAGGTTCTAAAGCTATAATTATTAAATTAAAAGAACTTAATGTAAGTTGTAAAAACATAGATATAGATATTTTCTTAAAAAAAATAAGAGAAACTAGTATTCAGTTGAAAAGAAACATTGAAGATCATGAATTAATTGAAATGTATAACAGTTTAAATAAATGTTCTTGAAAACGCAGGTGATAAAAATGAGTGTTAAGATAGTAGATACAACCCTAAGAGATGGTGAACAAAAAGCTGGTATATCGTTAAGTTTAAATGATAAAGTAGAAATTGCTAAATTGATTAGTGATATGGGGATTTTTCAAATAGAAGCAGGTATAGCAGCTATGGGTGGAATAGTTTCTAACTTAGGAGTTAAAAGAATAAGATATGCAGATACAGTAGGTATATTACATCCAAGAAATATATTTGAACAAGTAAAAAAGATAAAGAAATTAGTTACCTGTGGAAATAGAAATTCATGTACATAATGATTTAGGAATGGCTGTAGCAAATTCTACAGCAGCTGTGTCAGCGGGGGCTGAATATGTAGATTGTACTATAGGGGGAATTGGAGAGAGAGCTGGTAACTGTGACTATTCTCAATTCATAAAAGTTTCTAGAGAATGTTTAAATATAAGTAATGATGCTAATATAAATAGAATAATAGAAATACAGAAAGAAATTATAGAAATCCTTGGTTTTAAAAAAGTATGTGGGTTATAAATAAAATGAATTTAACATTATTGATTACTACAAGAATTAAATATAAGTAATATTTACAATAAATTTTTAGAGGCAATCACCTAGTGTAAAGGGCGATTTTAAAGCCTCTTTTTATTTTGGGGAAACTTATATGTTATTATGTGCTTTTCATATCTGTCAATACTGAAGTAGGTAAAATTGTAGGAGTAACAACAATAAATTAAGTTTCTCCTACAATTTTACCTGTTTCAGTGATATCATATCCACCTATACCAAAGAGTTCCATTTTAAATTCTTCAGAATTTAGAATTTCCATAATAGCTTGAATTGGTGGTTGATCAAGATCTTCTTTTTTAATAACTAAGTCATATTTTTCATTTTGTATAGGAATAAAGTCTACGCCTTTAACTTGCAAACATGCTTTTTCATTTCCTATACCTAAGTCTGCTCCACCACGAGCAATTATACTAGCTGCTGCTAAGTGAGAAAGACATTCTCTTGAATAGCCTTTAATATTTTTACCAAAAACATTCAACTTACGTAAATGTTCATCTAATAGAATTCTAGTTCCGCTGCCTTTTTCACGATTTATAATAGTAATGTCTGATCGCTTGAAGTCTTCCCAGTCCTTAATACCTTTTGGATTTCCTTTTGCTACATAGAAACCTTGCATTCGAGAGACAAGACGTATAATGATAGCTGGAATTCCAGGAAGCATTCTTTCTACAAAAGGAACATTATATTCTTCTGTTTTACTATCCCAAATATGGGCTGTTGCTATTTGTACTTTTCCACGATAAAGTGCATATAATCCATTATAGCTACCTTCATAAGAACGTAAAGCGCGAACTCCTTTTGGGTGAGAATCTAAATAACGGCATAATATCTCTAAAATAGAGTCCTGTCCGGATATAATAAAACTGCTGCTGTTTTCTTCAAAAGATTCCTCATAAGAAGGTGTAGATTTTAATTGTATAGAAGTAGCTATATTAGTAGATTTTATATTTTTGGTCTTATTTTTATAAGCTTCAACGTCTTGTAAATCCACACGTACTTTTTTTCCAACTCTATAAGAATTTATTTCATTTCGTTTAATTAACTCATATACAGTACTTTTTGAAATTTTTAGTATATCAGCTACCTCTTGAGGTGTAAGAGCTGTATTTTCATCCATAGCATATTCCTTTCCACATAATATATCTAGTATATATTTCAATTTTTAATATAACAATATTATATCATATGAAAAAGCCTTTGCAATGCCAAAACTATAGTGTTTGTATCAGGTTATATATTTAGAAACTTTAATATTTAGACTATTTGTATAATTTATAACTTTTATTAAGCTAAAATATAAATTACTAAATGATTAATATTATATGATATGGAACTTTTAAAGTTAATTTATCATAATGTCAATTTGCCGCTTTTTCACATGACTTGAATTTAGAATACTAATATTTATTATTAAGCTGGCAAACTAGATAAAGTTTAGTTTTACGATTAACTATATATAAAACTGGAACTTTTAAATTTAACTTATTCTATATAGCATATTACTTTCTAATAAACTATCTAAAGGTGGCACAATCTAGTAAATGCTGTTCTGTATGAATTAAATTTAAAAGTCCCGTACCTATAAAGATTTAATATAGAAAATAGATTTTATATTTTAAAAAATAAAAAAATATTAATAAATTTATTTTATTTTAATAATTTAAAAAAATTTTTAAAGTTAATATTTGTAAAAATAAACGTTATCATTATTAATAATGTAGTTTTTTTATAATAATAAGAATGCTTTCGTAGTTGACTAAAAAGCTGTAATATTCAGAATGAAAATGTATTCACGTTATAATAATAAAATATCATGTGACTAATTATTAAAGTGTTAAAATAATCTCTTTTATTTTACGATAGTGTTAAAAAAACTATTGCTTTAGTTTTTAAACTGTGATATATTCTATTCAAGGTTATAAAAACAAAACAAATTGTTGGAGAGGTAAGTTAAATATCTTTTCAACACAAATTAAGGGAGGAATATAAAAATGAGACAGGTAGCTATTTATGGAAAAGGTGGAATAGGAAAATCTACAACAACACAAAATCTTACAGCAGGACTAGGAACTATGGGTAAGAAAATAATGGTAGTTGGATGTGACCCTAAAGCAGATTCAACAAGATTATTATTAGGTGGACTAGCTCAAAAATCAGTATTAGATACATTAAGAGAAGAAGGCGAAGATGTAGATTTAGATTCTATATTAAAACCAGGTTTCAGTGGAATCAAATGTGTTGAATCAGGCGGACCAGAACCAGGAGTTGGATGTGCAGGTAGAGGTATAATAACTTCAATAAA
>NZ_JABAIW010000083.1:0-14446 GCF_014231265.1 Clostridium sp. DJ247
CCGCATGATATGATTCTAAGACAGCCACCAAGAACAGTTAAAAAGGAAGGGGCTGGAATTGGGCTTCCATATGATGTACGCCATGAAATGGCTTTAATGCTGGATGATCATCAATGTGCTTTAACCGTAGCACTGCATCAATATAATAAACATCATTGGCTAACCGAAGGTGCAGAATCTTTTCTAAGTTTACATGAATTATTTGATGAACATATTGATAAGACTAAAGACCATATAGATGCTATAGGAGAGCGTGTGGCACGCTTAGGTGGCGTTCCAACAGCGCATCCAGTGACACAGCATCAACTCTCATATATTAAACATGAAGTAGAAGGTCGTTATACAATGAGAGATTTCATAAGAAATGATCTTGAACATGAATTAAAGATTCAAGATATGCTTCGTAAGCAAATCCAAAGAGCACATGATCTTATGGATTTTGGAACTGTAGAGGTACTTGAGGAAGTTTTACGAGATAGAGAAGATCTCGGATATCACTTATTCAGTGTGCTTGAAGATGATACTTTAGTAAGAGGTATGGAGCATCTTCTTAAGGAAAAAGGAAATATAGCAGGAGATGGAGTAGTTAACAATAACAATAAACTCCAATAGAGTTAGTACATAAAAAGGTAAATTATTATATGTTAAAGTAAATAACATATAATAATTTACCTTTTTTCACATATAGGAATTATGTAGCAATTATAGATGAAGATTTATTTTAGTAATTCCTTAGGATCTACATATTTTAAACCTAAACTGTCAGCTACAGGTTTACATGTAACATTTCCATCAAAAGTATTCAAGCCTAGCAGATTGTTCTACTAGGACTTCGTGTCCATATTTAACTAAAACACTAACGCCTCCTGGCGTTAAACCAACTCTATTCTCATTATTTTTTTATTTCTTTTGGTAAACCTATAATCATGATTCAATTCCTCCGTCTAAATATTTCTTTTTATTTAGTAGTGAAAAACAATAATTAATATGGCTTTTATATAGTATTATACTTAAGCAAGTATAGAAAATATGAATATTTAACAATTTTATTGATAATTTAATAAAATGAATTACATATTCTTAAAAAATTAATAAAAAGTTATCTAAAAAATATTGAAATTTATATTTAAAGTTTTATAATATATATTAAAGGGATAAAAATTAATATTATATTTTTCTTATTTATTATGTAAAGAGTACAACAAATTAAAGAAAAAATCAGAGTGATAAAAGATAGTCATATACGTTGAAAGTATTAATTTTATATAAATAATAAAAAAGTTAAGATAAAGTTTATTAGAACATATATGAAATTATTGGTAGTTCAGAAGAAGTTTAGAAACATTTGAAGGATAATGGGGGTGTAAGCAAATTGTTATGTGAAGAAAAAGTTTTAGATTATAATCAAATTTCAACTAATATGTTTTCATCTATTTATTCTGATACTGCCTATCATATTAAAGAAGTAACTGGTATTAAAGGTGGAACTTGTATTGATATAGGTGGTAACAACGGGTATCTAGGAATTGAAATGGCTAAAATAACAGATATGTTTGTATATTTACTTGATAAATCAATGTATGCGTTAAATGGTATAGGGAGAAAAGTAGAAAATGATAATGTAAGCAATAGAGTAAAAACTTTAAGAGGAGATGTTCATGACATTCCACTTAACAATCAATCAGTTAATCTTGTTGTAGGTAGTGCTTCTATAAATTTTTGGGAAGATCAGATAAAAGCTTTTAAAGAAATATATAGAGTACTTACACCCGGTGGAGTTGCCTATATTAGAGGAGATTTTCCAGATGCTAAACCTGATTATTATAGAGATAGAAAGGTTAAGCAAAAAGAAAGTAAATGGGAAAAGAGAAGAAAAAAAGTTGACGATGAGAATGTTGTTGAAAAGTTTGTAAAGATGTTAATTGAGATAAATATAAAAATCTTTGCAGTAACACAGGATGAATCGGGTTTATGGGTTGTTTTTAATAAATAAGTTAACCAACAAAACTAAGAATTTCCACAGGTTTTTAATATGGCGTACTTATTAGTGTAATTAAAACCTATTGGATGTAATTAAAATTTTTAATTACACTAATAAAACTCTCGAATATATAAACTATATTGAAATAAAATTCAATATAGTTTTTTGTTATATAGAATTTTCTATTTTTGACCTTAAAAAAATGTCCGTAAGGCATATTCGAGAAAAGAATTTTAAAATGATAAGATATTATGGAATATATGCCTTAAACTCTAATGTTTCCAGTATATAATATTAAAAATTACTCTGATATGAAATACACTCCAGCAATAATTAGAAATACCCCAAAAATCTTAGTAATCTCTAACCTCTGGTGTTTTAAAACAACTATATCTATATAAAAACTACTTAAAATTTGTGCAGCAATAACCATGGTTAAAGTTATAGTTATTCCTAGCTTTGGTACTGTCTTAGTTACAAAATAAATAGTTAATGCTCCAAATATTCCACCAATTAGCCACTGTAATCTTACATTTAACACTTTACTATATTCACTTAAAGTCCCGCTTAATATATTTACTATTAACATAACTAATAAGCCCACTAATAGACTATGTAGCGTTGCTACTTTAGGATTTATTGCTTTACCTAACTGCGAATTTATACTCGCTTCTAGTGTAGTAAATATTCCCGCTACTATTGCTAATACATATGGCATAATTTCTTTCACTAGTTTATAACCTCATAAATATTGCTTGTACATATGAGATTATATTTAATTTAGTAATAGAATATTACTAATCTTTTTTCTTTTATTTCTTCTATGGTAGAAGAAATAAAAGAAAATGGCTACTGCGATCATTGTTGTGAGGAAACTATAAATTGAAGTATAAATTAATATGCGTTGATATTTATTTACCTAAATCACGCCAATGCTCATTAGCTTCACTTAATTCCAATAGTGCAGAATTTTTATCATGATTTAGAATAGAAGCTTTAAGACGAGCAAGATTCACATTTAATGAGTTTATTTCATCTCTTTCTGAACTAAACTGAACTCTTTTAAGTACTATTTTCCATGCTGAGTTAAGTGTAGTAAAATTTGTTTCTGCTTCTGACCAGTTTTCTGAGATTATTGCTTTTGTAGTAGTTTCTATGTATTTTGGAACGTTATCGTAATCACTTCTTGGTTTTTTAAAGAAATTACTACTAAGCATTATAAGCACAAATAAGCATAAAGTAACTATTGGGATTGTGATTATTATAAATTTTCGCATAATTGTTCCTCCTAGAATAGGTATAATTTTAGTAGTTATATTTTGCTTTCTTAAGCAATGGTATAACTACTAGTAAGGACCATTGTAGTCACCTACATCTATAGGTTTCTTTATTTTATCACTATATTTATCTATATAAAGAGTACCTGAACTTTCCGCTGTAGCTAAGAATACCTCTGATGGATCTTTAATGCCTTGTTTCTTAAGTTCAGATTCTAGCCATTCAACATTTCTGTTAACTTGCCTTAAATTTTGATGTATTATCACTCCATCGTATATTAGCTCTATACCAATTCCGCTATCTTGAGGAGGAATTTTCATGTCCTTTGGGGTTAGTGGCTGATTCTCTGGCTTTTTTAGAACAGATATTTCACCATTAGTTTCAAGCACAGCATACTGAATTTCAGTTAAATTAAAAATCCCTTTAGTTCGTAATTGTCCTTGTAATTCAGAAATTTTATATCTCATTTTTCTTAAGGTATTCTCCATTATCTGGCCATTCATAATTACTATTGTAGGTTCTCCATCGATAAACTTTGATGCATACCTAAATTTCATTGTAATCCACTCCATAATAAGACCACAAGTTATCCAAACTAGTAGTCCTACCCAATGAGGCCATGCTCTGCTGGATAAATCCGTTGTTAAGGTACCGGCAATAGAGCCAATAGTAATACCTAAAATATAATCAAAATAAGTAAGTTGACTTATCTGTTGCTTACCTAAAATTTTTGCGAATATTAATAAAGAGAAGAAAGCAATTATAGCTCTTACTAATGCAACAAGTCCTTCATTCAATGTAATCACTCCTATCTATAATCATGTATATATCTTTTCATAAATTTAAAAATATATACATAATTTTACTTTCAGAAATATCAGGTTTATAAAGCACGTTTATTAATGAAGTATAAATTAGTTTGTATTGTTGTATGCACTGATAGAATGTATACTGATGCTGAATATTATTCTAATCTTAAGGTGACAGTGAAAATGATTTATCTATATCTATAGTTCCAATACTGAAACTTAACTTATATTCCGGAGGATAGCTTAAGTTGTGAGCTAGGAACTTTAGTATGTTTAAATATATAAAATTTATCTTTTATATTGTATAATTATATGTAAATATTGGGGGTGTTAACAAATGATATTTGGAGATATAAAAAATACTGCTGACATGGAAAAAGTATATCCTAGTTCAATAATGAAAGCTATAGATCACTTAAAAGGTATTGATTTTCACAGTGTTGAAGCTGGAAAATATGAAATCCAAGGTGAAGACATGTACTATACTGTAATGGATGTAGAAACTAAAGAGAAGCATTTATCAAAGCCTGAGATTCATAACAAATATATTGATATTCAATTTTTAGTAAAAGGAGAAGAACTAATAGGATTTGCTAGAGATACTAATAATGTAGTTTCTCAAGATTTATTAGAAGAGAAGGATGTTCTTTTTTATGAGAATACAGAAAATGAAATTGATTTAATTATGAAGCCAGGAAATTTTGCTATATTTTTTCCTAATGATGTTCATAGACCAACATGTGCAGTAAATGAAGCATGTTCCATAAGAAAAGTAGTTGTAAAAATTAATACAAAACTTCTGTAAAGAAAAAAGTTTATGCCCTGTTGGGCATATTTTTTGTGTGTTAAAAGCAGTATCTTAATTTGTTTCGATAAAGGTAGATAAGTCAGTAAAAGTAGAAGAACAAAAGAAACTTTAAAACTTTGATAGTATTTGAGCCTAAGTAACCCTATCAAAGCTCTAAAGTTTTTAGTGTGAGAAAATATTTATAATGTAGCATATTTCACTGTCAGATATTTCAAGCAAGTACTTATTGTATAAGAATATAAAGTTTTCTTTTATAATATCATAAAGCTTTTTATTGTCTGTTATATATGCATCTTTTTCTGGATATTCAACTGGAGATTCCCCTTCTTGAAGTATACTGTTCAACTTTTGAATAAAGTACTTTTTATCTAAGCAATTTAGAGAAACTATTTCAAATAATTCTTTATCATACTTAAGGTTATTATTTAAAAAACTTTTAAGAGCTACTGAACCACCCTGACCAGTTAAACATGCGGTTACTATGGCTACTTTATTTTTATTATTTTTTGGTTCTTTTAATGAACGATTAGTTTCAAAATATGAGTTAACAAGAAGCACTTCTTTATAAATATCATCTAAAGATAAGCCTAATAGAGTTTTTCTAGATGCTTCCAACATGTGTAAGGTTGAAACGAGGGGTATAACCTTTGCTGGAACATTAAACTCCTTTTCTATAGTTTCTGCAAAAGTAGTAAGAGAGCCCATATCAACGAGAAGAAGGTAACCACTAGAATTTATATCTTCCGATATGATTTTTTTCAGCTTATCTAAAACTGTAAAGGAGCTTTTATCAATAGGTGAATTAATACCTAACACGTTATTTTCGCCTAAAAGCTTATTAGCAACATCTGCCATAGAGGTTGCTGTAGATTCGCCGTGAGCAATAAGAATAATTTTCACTTTATCCTTATTCCTATTCTTATGAGTAAGTTGTTCTTCTGGTAATAGAAATATTGCTAAGTATCCTGCTTCATCTTCGGCAATTGAGTGGAGAACATGTTTTTCAATAAGTGCTTTAGCATTAAGAGCAACTTTAAATTCTTCAGGATACAGCTCTTTAATCTTATTTAATTCAGGATTAATAATAGTCTTACCGCTGTTAACTCTTTTAATGAGAGTATTTATATGCAGCGCTAGAGCGGTATACGTATTGTTACTAAAATTTCTTTTTAGTGCATTAGCTACATAGTATAGTACTTTGTCAATACAATCTAATATATCTTCACCAACAATACTCAATAAATTTTTCTTATTTATTTCTTCAGAAACTCCACTAATATGTTTTTCAAAGTATCTAGTTATATCTTTTTCCAAGATATTTTCTATGGCGATATTTGATATACCTTCAGACTTTAATTTTTCTAGTTTTTGTTCAATAATTTGATATATACTGCTATCTTCTTTTTTTAATGGTTGTTGAGTATTTTCTACAGATTCTTATGGAGCAACTATTTGTAATGTCTTTAGGTATGGTTAACACTATGATGGTAGGTCATATTAGTAAGGTAGATAAACCCGGAAAAATAATAGAATTAAAGGTTTAGTATAGGGTTAGGCAGCAGAAATTTAACTTACACCACCGAATATGCTGCCAAACTTCAGCACGTTAAAAACTTTTAATCAGTCTAAAGTTTTTAAAAGTGCCATCAGTTTTGGCAGCATATTCCTACGCATAAGTTAAATTTAAGTTGTGGGTATCTATATAGGATAACAAAATGAAATAATCTATGCTTTAAAAGTTTCTAAAAAGTCTTTAGTAGCTTCCGATAAGTATCGGTTTCTCGCCCATACTATAGCGGTTCGTGTTCTTAAAGACAGTTCGTTTATTTCCATATATTTCAGATCTGTAGTTGTAATGAAGTTAACAGCAGGTTTAGGAATAAGACCTATGCCAGCTCCTGTTCTTGCCCATAATAAGGTTGATATAGCGTCTTCACTTTCACAAAGGATTTTTGGTTCAAATCCAGCTTGGTGACAGGAACTTATTAAAATGTCTCTAAATCTCCCATCTATTATTAAAGGTTTATCTTCAAGTTCGGTTAAGGAAATATTACCTTCAAGTTCTTGAAAGTATAAGTCTTCCTTAACCGCCGCAACCATTGGTTCATCTGATAACAGTATTGATTCGAAGATTTCTGAATTAAAAGGAGTTAGTACAATTCCTATATCTATTGAACCCTTATTTAGTAAATTTAATATATTATATGTATTACTTTCCTTTATTTGAAAAGTTACATTTGGATGCTTTTTTTGAATAATGTTAAGACGTTCAGGTAAAAGTGTAACTCCTGCAGATTGAACAGTACCAATTGATAAAGTTTCCTGAAACCCATCCTTTAAATTTTTTAATTCTTTAATTGTATTTTCTGATAGCTCTAAAATTTGCTTAGAACGGTGCTTTAATACCTTGCCTGCATCAGTTATTTCAAATTTTCGAGTGTTTCTTTCAATTAACTTAATCTCCAGTTCATCTTCAAGTAATTTTAACTGATGGCTAAGAGGTGGTTGAGCTATATGCAATTTTTCAGCTGCCTTTGTTATGCTGCCTTCTTCAATAATAGTCAGAAAGTATTTTAATTGTCTAATATCCATATGAATAGTCACTCCTAATATTTTATTTATACTTTATTCATATTAATTCAATACTTTTTAAGTATTTTTCTTATGTATTTTTCTTTGCTATAATAATTTACAAGATCTAAGAAATGTAAAAATAAGTTTTATATCTCTAATTATAAATGGTTTTATTGTAATATTATATAAATATGAGTTATATTTAAAAACTTAACGTAGTAAATATTATATTTGTATATCTTTTAATTATGGTACTGCTATGACAGGAAGAGTAGGTTATAGGAAACTCCAAGAGAGAAATCCCCTAGGGTGTAAGGGATTTTGGGTGGAAAGTGACTGAAATGCATCCTAGAGCACTGAATTGAAATTTAGTAGGTTTCAGCGGGTACGCCCGTTAAAGCGTTGAGGGATTAATTGACCCTAAATAATAAGTTGTTATGTATAAATGTTTTGTACTTATACATAATAAACAGAGTGGAACCGTGGAAGTAAACTTCTGCCTCTGTAATTGAGGCAGGAGTTTTTATTTTATTAGCACTTGTTAAAAAATAAGGAGAAACTTACATAGGAGAGGGGTTAACCCCGCCTGATATTGTCTAGCTGGCAGTAGACACTACTCCTAGCTTATAGAAGCGAGAGTCTTAGGGCTGGTAGTAAAATGGATAAATTTAAATACAGTATTGACGAAACGAGAAAAATGGTTTAAGATATTAAATAAGTTGGAAATAAATGAATATAATGAGTTTTAAACCATATTTATTCTCTTATCAAGAGTGGTGGAGGGACTGGCCCTATGAAACCCGACAACCGGCATTTTGGTTAAAATGTATCGGTGTCAATTCCTGCAGGATAGTTTATATTCTGGAAGATAAGAAAAATAACTAAATTTAAGAGTAATTAAGTTGAACTTAAATTTAAGGCTGTTTTTCTTATTGAAGAAAAACAGCCTTTTAATTTTTAAAATAAAAATTCTAACTTGCAGCTGGCAGCCTATAAATAATCTAATGGAGGTTAATAAGCTAGCTTGCAATTTACTTAGCACTGTCACTTTATTTATGCATAACTTTACAAGTACATACTAATATCGATTTAACGCGTTACAACTTTGTATTGTTGAACTATTTTAATTATAAGGGGAGGTCAAAATGGATTTAATTAGCATTAAAGTTAATTTTAAACAAGCAAATTATATCAAAAATATTCTCATTGCATTAATAGTACCTATAATAATATTAATAATTTGGCAAATACTAAGTGACCAAGGTATTATTAGATCCTCTGTGCTTCCTTCTCCATATTTTATCAGCATAGCGTTAATTGATATGCTGCATACTGGAGAATTGTTTGAGCACCTAGCTATAAGTATATTAAGGGTTTTCAAAGGATATGCTTTAGGAGCTTTCTTAGGAATAACCTTTGGAGTTTTAATTGGACTTTTTAAATATGCTGAAAAGTCTCTTAACTTAGTAATAGGTTTTTTACGTCCTATCCCAATCGTAGCTTGGGTACCTGTGCTTATATTATGGATGGGTATTGATGAAGCCTCAAAGGTAACAGTAATAGCTATTGGTAGTTTTTGGCCAATATTAATTAACACCATCTATGGTATAAAAAACACAGATAAAAAATATTTAGAAGTTTCGCAAATTTTAGAAAAAAATAAATTTGATGTACTAATCAAAGTGGTTTTCCCGTCAGCACTTCCAGCTATTTTCACAGGATTACGTCTTGGAATAGGCAGTGCTTGGATGAGTGTTATTACAGCAGAAATAATTGCTGCAACCTCAGGTATAGGTTATAAAATTGCTTATGCTAGAGAATTGTCACAACCAGACATAATGTTAGTTGGAGTTTTTTCTATAGGAATTATTGGATTTTTTATAGATTTTGCAATCAAAAAGCTGGAGCTTTTAGTTATAAAATGGAATGTAAATAACTTAAGCCGATAAACAGTAAATATGATTTCTAAAATGATAAGAATTAAAAATAATTAATTATATTGAAGGTTGTAAGGAGATGAGAATAATGAGTCTTATATCAGAAGCAGCAAGTGCTATCAATATAGAAAATTTAAATAAAAACTTTAGAATAGATAACGGTGATGTTAATGTACTTAATAATGTAAATTTAACAGTTAATCAAGGTGAATTTCTAAGTATTGTGGGATCAAGTGGATGTGGCAAAAGTACTTTGCTTAGAATAATAGCTGGATTAGAGAGAAACTATAGTGGACAAATTTTTTTAGGGGGTAAACATATAGAAGGTCCAGGAGTTGATAGAGGAATGGTGTTTCAAGAAGCTCGTCTTTTCCCCTGGTTAACTGTAGAGGATAATATAGCTTTTGGGCTAAGTAGAAATACTTCTAAGAAGCAAAAGCAAGAGTTAGTGAAGGAGCATCTTGAATTGATAGGACTAAGCAGTTTTGCTAAAGCTTACCCGCACCAGCTATCAGGTGGTATGCAGCAAAGAATAAGTATTGCAAGAGCTTTAGTAAATAAACCTAAAGTACTTCTGCTAGATGAACCTTTTGGAGCACTTGATGCTATGACACGTATTAATATGCAGCAAGAAATTCTAAGAATTTGGGAAAAAGAAAATACAACTATGATTTTGGTGACTCATGATATTGATGAAGCAATTTATCTTGGCGATAGGGTTGCGGTTATGTCTAGTAGACCAGGTAAGGTTAAGAAAATAGTTCCCGTACCTTTAGCTAGACCTCGTGATCGCAGCGATTATGATTTTGTAAAAATTAAAAGAGAAATCTATGGTGAGTTTTTTACTGAAGTAGAAAATCCATTTGCCTATATTATATAAAAATAACTTATGCAAAATATAAAAAATTAATTATAGAAGGAGTAATATAATATGAGTTATGTAAGCTATTTAGAATGCTCAAAATGCAAAGAAAGGTATACAGCAGATGTGCCACGTAATTTATGTCACTGTGGAGGTCCATTATTAGTTAGATATGATTTAAAAGCCATAAAAAATAATGTTAAAAAAGATGTATTTAAAACTAGAGAAAAGGGCTTATGGAGATTTAAAGAGCTTTTACCTGTTGAGAAGGAAGAAAATATAGTTAATCTTGGTGAAGGAGATACTCCAATATTAAAAGCATCAGCTTTAGGTGAAAAGCTTGGAATAAAAAACTTATACATAAAGGATGAAGGCTTAAATCCTACAGGAACCTTTAAATCAAGAGGTGCAGCAGTTGGTGTTTCTAAAGCAAAGGAACTTGGAGTTAAAACAATAGCAATGCCTACAGCAGGTAATGCAGGGGGGGCTTGGTCAGCTTATTCTGCCAGAGCAGGAATAGAGTTGGTGGTGGCTATGCCAGAAGATGCACCTGATTTAGCTAAGAAAGAAAGTTTTATTTATGGCTCTAAAACATATCTAGTAAAAGGTTTGATATCTGATGCAGGTAAAATAATTGCTAAAGGAGTTCAAAGATATGGTTGGTTTGATGCAGCTACCCTAAAAGAACCTTATCGTATTGAAGGTAAGAAAACCATGGGACTTGAGATAGCAGAATATTTTAATTGGGAATTTCCAGATGCCATACTATACCCTACAGGTGGTGGAGTAGGCATAATAGGAATTTGGAAAGCCTTTCAGGAATTAAAAGAGTTAGGTTGGATTGGGGACAAGGTTCCTAAGCTTATTGCAGTACAATCAGAAGGTTGTAATCCTATTGTTAAGGCTTTTAATGAAGACCGTGAAGCCTCTGAGTTTTGTACAAATGCAAATACTATAGCTGGCGGAATACGTGTACCAAAAGCATTAGGTGACTTTTTAGTATTAGAAGCAGTAAGAAAAAGTAAAGGTACAGCAATTGAAGTAAAAGATTCAGAGCTTATAGAGTCCTTTAATTTATTAGCAAAAACAGAAGGATTGCTTATTTGTCCAGAAGGAGCAACTTTAGTTGCAGCAGCAGGCAAATTGTTAAAGGATGGATTCCTAAAACCAGATGAAAAAGTTGTTTTATTAAATACAGGTAGTGGTTTAAAGTATCCTAATTTAGTTGAAGACAACCTTCCTGTATTAGAAATTGATGCAGAAATTTAAAATTTATAAATTATAAAGGGGTTGGAATATTATGAAAAAAATAAAAAACATAGTTAGCATAGTTTCATTAATTGCAATATCTGCTTTCTTAGCGGTTGGTTGCGGAAAGGCTGATGCTCCAAAATCAACGGAAACTAAACAATCAACAACAGAGAAACCACAAAAAATAAAAATTGGATATCAACCAGGAATAAATCATACTTTATTAATTGTAGCTAAACAACAGGGTTGGTTTGATGAGGAATTTAAAAAAGATGGTATTGATGTAGAATTTAGCAGCTTTGTTTCTGGTCCTCCTATGGTTGAAGCCTTCGCAGGAAATAGACTTGATATAGGTCAATTCGGAGATCAACCGGCAATGCAAGCAAAGGCTAATAATATTGACATTAAAGCTATAGGAGTATATTCATCAGGTGATAAACTAAATGGTTTAATTGTAACTAATGAATCAAATATAAAAGAGCCAAAGGATATAAAAGGTAAAAAAGTTGGGGTTACAGTTGGATCTACAGGACATACACTTCTTTTAAAGTATCTTGAAACATCTGGACTAAAACAAAGTGATATAAAGCTAGTTAACTTACAGCCAGCAGATATTAAAACTTCCTTAGCTTCTAAAAATATTGATGCCGCAGTTACTTGGGAGCCCTTCGTTTCTGCTGCAGAATTTGAGGGAAGTGCTCATCAAATAGCCGATGGTACTAACTTAAAGTATGATGTTAACTTTATTGTTGTTACAAACTCCTTTGCTAAGAAATATCCTGATATAGTGAAAAGAGTATTGAAAATTTATGACAAATCAGAAAAATGGGTTAAAGCTAACCCTGATAAAGCTATAGAACTAGTTTCAAAAGATATTGGTATGAAAAAAGAAGTACTAGCTAAAGCTTTACCTAAAGAAAACTTTGACATCAGAATTACAGATAAAATCACTGAATCAGCTTCATCTACAATTAAAGTTTTAAGAGCAAATAACACTATAAGAAAAGATGTAAATCTTAACGATCTTATAGATACAAGCTACTTAAAAGATGCTGGAATTCAATAGTGTATAAAATGGAGTCACTAGATTTGAGTAAGTTTCCTGAAATACTGTTACCAAGATTTTTAAAGGTAAGACAGAACTTTAAAAGGGATAAAATTGACAATATTGATGAGGAAGTAAGAAAGAAAATGAAACCTCATGTAGAAGGCTTAAAGGATAAGAGAATTGCAGTTGGAGTAGGGAGTCGTGGGATAGCTAATATAGATATAATAACAAAAAACGTTATAGATTGCTTAAAGGAAGCAGGAGCAAAACCTTTTATTATTCCAGCAATGGGAAGTCATGGTGGAGCTACAGAAAATGGACAAAAAGAACTTCTGGCTTCTTATGGCATTACAGAGGAAACCATGGGAGTTCCTATAGATGCTTTCTTAGATGTAGAAATTATAGGAGAATATGAATCAGATTTACCTGTATATGTAGCAAAAAGTGCACTTTCTGTGGATGGCATAGTAATAATACCTAGAATAAAACCTCATACTGCATTTAGAGGAAAAGTGGAAAGTGGAGTTTGCAAAATGTTATCTGTGGGGCTTGGAAAGCAAAGGGGAGCGGATTCAATTCACAGCAAAGGCTTTGGACGATTTTCAGAACTTATACCTGGAGTTGGATGTATGGTAGCTAGAAAAACTAAGGTGTTATTTGCTGTAGCAATAGTTGAAAATGCTTATGATGAAACTTATAAGATAGAGGTTATAACTAAAGATGAAATACTTAACTTAAGAAAAGAAGAGGTTTTACTTGAGGAAAGTCGAAGGCTCATGGCTAAAATACTTATACCAAAATTTGATATGCTTATAATAGATGAAATAGGAAAAAATATAAGTGGAAATGGACAAGATCCTAATGTAACAGGATTATTTTTTACCAAATATGCAAGTGGAGGTCCTGAATTCAAAAAATGTGTAATACTTGATATAACTAAGGAATCTCATGGAAATGCCAATGGGGTTGGAGTGTCGGATATTATCACTCGAAGATTATTTGATAAAATAGATTTTGTGGCTATGTATACTAACTGTTTTACAAGTACATATATGGAACCAGCTAAAATACCAATGGTAGCAGCAAATTCTGAAGATGCTATAAAGATTGCAGTAAAAATTTGCAATGGAGTAAAAAGTGGAGAACATAAAATAGTATGGATTAAAAATACAATGGATTTGGAAAATATTATAGTTAGTGAATCTCTTTTAAAAGACATAGAATCAAACCAAAATCTAGAGATTTTGACTGAACCCGAAAGTATAAAATTTAAACATGGAGAACCTGTATTTAAATGGGAATCACTTTAGTGTATTTTTAACGTGCCGAAGTTTGACAGCATATTCCGGAGTATAAGTTGAATTTCGAACATTACTATAAATGCTTAAATAGGAGGAAAAAATGGCATATTCAAAATATAAATATGAAGATTTAAAAAAGTTGTGTAATGTAGTCTTTGAGAAGTTTGGATTTACTCTGGAAGACAGTGAAACTATTACAGATGTATTACTATTATCGGATCTATATGGAATTGAATCACACGGTGTTCAAAGGTTGATAAAGTATAATAATGGAATAAAAAATAGAATAATAAAAGTTAAAGCAGAACCTGAAGTTGTTCATGATACTCCAATATCTGCGGTTTTAGATGCTCAGGGTGGAATGGGACAAATAGTAGGTAAGAAAGCCATGGAACTTGCCATTAAAAAAGCAGAAATAGTGGGAGTTGGTATGGTTACAGTTAGGAATTCTAACCATTATGGTATTGCAGGATACTACGCTAAAATGGCAGAAGAGAAAGGGTTACTTGGAATGTCTATGACCAACTCAGAGGCAATTATAGTACCTACCTTTGGTAAGGAAGCTATGCTGGGAAGTAACCCAATTGCTATAGCAAT
>NZ_JABAIW010000084.1:0-14255 GCF_014231265.1 Clostridium sp. DJ247
CAGACATACAAAATCTGTGATTTTGATATGGTCGCTTACTCTGTGAGTACTCCTCTGAAGAGGAGTTTCCTATAAAGTAAAAGTATTAGAGCGGGTAGTCATCGGATAAATGTAGAAGAATATAAGGGTTGGTGAAAACATGAATGTTGATAATAATAAAAATGTAGATAAGCTTATGCAGTTTCAACTTATGACTCAGATGCTTAAACAAGCAGTAGGAGATTCAGACTATTTTTCACTGATTATGGAAAGTTTGACCAAAGCTATGACTGATAGTGATGGTAATATAGATTTTAGTAAGCTTAATTTAGGAGAGCAGGATTTAAGCAAGCTAGGATATGGAGCTGGCGAAAGGTTAAATTCAGTTTATAAGGATCTTAAGGAACATGTAAAAAGTGGAAATTTAACTATAGATCAGGCTGTAGAGAAAGCTTCTAGAAAATATGGAATAGATAAGGATCTTATAATGGCTGTTATAAAGCAGGAGTCTAGTTTTGATCCTAAGTCCACTTCAAGTGCAGGGGCTATGGGACTTATGCAGCTTATGCCGGGAACTGCTAAGGAACTAGGAGTTTCTGACGCTTATGATATAGGTCAAAATGTAGATGGTGGAACTAGGTATCTAAAAGGATTACTAGATATGTATAGTAATTCTAAAGAATTAGCTTTAGCTGCATATAATGCAGGGCCAGGTACGCTTCAAAATAGAAATGTAAAAGATGCTAGTGGCATAACAAGATTACCTTATGAGACTAGGGACTATGTTCAAAAGGTTATGAAATATTATAGTAAGTAAATAAAAACAGCCTAATTAACTTAGGCTGTTTTTATTTTGCAACCTACAGGTTATAATACTTAATAGGGAAAAGTAGTAAAATCAGGAGGAAACACATGGAAAGAATAGATAAAGTTTTAGCAAATCTTGGATATGGAACAAGAAAGGAAGTAAAGACATTAGTAAAAGATGGTTTGATAGAAGTAGATAACACAGTTATTAAGGATAGCGGTATGAAGATAGATCCTAACGTCTCTGTTATAAAAGTATCTGGCGAAACTGTGAACTATAGAAAGTATATATATCTTATGATGAATAAGCCAGATGGTGTTGTTTCGGCAACCTTCGATAACTATGATGAGACTGTAGTAGACTTATTAGATCCAGAGTATCAAGTTTTTGACCCATTTCCTGTAGGAAGATTAGATAAAGATACTGTAGGATTATTGTTGCTAACAAATGACGGAGAATTAAACCACAGATTAATATCTCCTAAGTGGCATGTAGATAAGGTCTACTATGCAGAAATAAATAAGGATGTAAATGATGAAGATGTAAAAGCTTTTGAAAGAGGTATTACATTAGATGATGGGTATGAATGTTTACCTGCAAAGCTGGAAATTTTACAGTCAGATGAACATGGAGCAAAAGTTAAGGTTACTATACAGGAAGGAAAATTTCATCAGGTAAAAAGAATGTTTGAGAGTAGGGGAAAGAGTGTAGTCTACTTAAGAAGAATAGAGTTTGGACCATTAGGACTAGATAAAGACTTACTGGAAGGTGAATATAGAGAGTTAACTGAAGAGGAAATAGAAAGTCTTAAAAGAATTTAATTATGAATGAAATTTAATCATTTAATATATTGTTCATAATTTATTATTACAAAAAACTTGTAATTTTACACGTGCTTTACTATAATAATCATACAAGGATAAATAATAAGGAATTAAATAGCCCCCTTTTATTTATGAGCAAACAGCCTATGCCCCAATGGGCTGTTTTTTTGTTATCTATAAAATTATTATAATTTTATAGATTAATACTTTAATACGTGATAAAATTAAAGTAATATTATAATAGTTAAAATGTACATTGATAAGGAGTTGAGTCCATGGAGGAGTACAAATCCAAATTACAAAGTGAAGCGATGGATTTTTTATGTGAAGCTGTCTTATCATTAAAGACTAAAGAGGAGTGCTATAGGTTTTTTGATGATATATGCACAATAAATGAAATAAAAGCACTAGAACAACGTCTTCAGGTAGCTAAGATGTTAAAAGATAAAAAGACTTATTTAGATATAGCAGCTGTCACTGGTGCTAGTACAGCTACAATAAGCAGAGTGAATAGATGCCTTAACTATGGAAGCGATGGATATGAAATAGTTCTAGAAAGACTAAAAAATGATGAGTAATTACATATTTTGATAATTTTGGGTAAATGTGTTGATAGAATTCAACACATTTTTTCACGTTTTTTTAATGATTAAATCATCAGTAAAATGTTATAATATAAAGTGAAACTTGAATCAGATGGAGTTTGTCTTACGACTCCGGGGCAGTTTCTTATAGCTGATTACCATCAGCAAACTGCCCGTTAAATGCCATTTAGGCATTTAACCCCCACCTGATTCTTAGCTGAACGAATTCAGGGACGTAATCGCTCTTTACTCCCAGTTAAGCAGAGAGCCAAAATCTGTGATTTTGATATGGTCGCTTACTCTGTGAGTACTCATGTGACGTAAGGAAGAGGAGTTTCCTATAAAGATGGGAGTATTAGAGCGGGTAGTCATCGGATAAAATGTAGAACAGATAAAACCAGGGAGTTGATGGTATGAATTTAAAACAACTTTTGAATAAGGAACAGTACGAGGCGGCTATAACCATAGAGGGACCGTTATTAATATTAGCTGGAGCCGGCTCAGGAAAAACTAGAGTATTAACACATAGAATAGCCCATATGATTGAAGATTTAAATATATATCCTTCAAAAATTTTAGCAATAACTTTTACAAATAAAGCTGCTGAAGAAATGAGAGAAAGAGTAAGAGCTTTAGTAGGGGATGAGGTAGAATATATGTGGGTTTCTACCTTTCACTCAAGCTGTGTGAGAATTTTAAGAAGAGAAATAGATAAGTTAGGATACAATAAAAATTTTGCTATATATGATAGCTACGACCAAAAAGTTTTAGTTAAACAGTGTATGCAAGAGCTAAATATAAATGAGAAAGATATTACTGACAGAGAAATAATTAGCAAAATAGGAGAGCAAAAGGATAACCTGATATCTCCTGAACAATTTAAGAAACTTAGTGAAAGTAATTTTAGATTAAATAAGATAGCAGACTTATATCTTTTATACCAAAAAAAGCTAAAAAGCAATAATGCTCTAGATTTTGATGATTTAATATATAAAACAGTGGAGCTGTTTAAGAAAAATCCTGAAGTATTAGAATTCTATCAGAGAAAGTTCCAGTATATAATGGTTGACGAGTATCAAGATACTAATAAATCACAGTATGAATTAGTTAGACTTTTAGCAATAGCCCATAAAAACATCTGTGTTGTTGGAGATGATGACCAATGTATTTATGCATGGAGAGGTGCTGATATAAGAAATATATTAGATTTTGAAAAAGATTATCCACAAGCAAAGGTAATAAAACTAGAGCAAAATTATAGATCTAAAGGAAACATACTAAAAGCAGCTAATGAAGTTATAAAGAATAATGCTCAAAGGAAGAGTAAAATTCTTAGAACTGAAAGCGAAAATGGTGAAAAAATAAAGGTTTATAGAGCTTATTCAGATATTGATGAAGGAATGTATGTAGCATCTCAAATAAAGAAAATAATTGATAGTGAAAATAAATCATATAAAGATTTTGCTATACTTTATAGAACTAATGCACAATCCCGTGTTTTTGAAGATGTTTTTATGAAGTCTAATATTCCTTATAGAATTATAGGCGGATTAAAATTCTATGATAGAAAAGAAATTAAGGATATAATGGCATATTTAAAATTTATAAACAATCCTCTTGATGATATAAGCTTGAGAAGGATAATAAATGTTCCTAAAAGAAGTATAGGAGAAGCCACAGTACAAAAAGTTCAAGAATTTGCAGCCGTAATGGATGAGTGCATGTACAGCGCTTTATTAGACATAGAAGATGTATTAAATTTACCAGCTAGAGGTGTATCTTCTATTAAAAAATTCGTAAGTTTAGTAAATAGCTTTATTAGAAGTAGAGATCAAATATCTGTATCAAGTTTAATAAAAGAAATTTTGGAGACAACAGGTTATTTAGAAGAACTTAAAAACTCCAAGGATTTTGATGCCTTAAGCAGGATAGAAAACCTAAAAGAATTAGTATCTGCAGCAGCAGAATTTGAAAGTAGTTCAGAAGATAAATCCTTATCCGCGTTTTTAGAAAAGGTTACTTTAGTTTCAGATGTGGATAACTTTGATGAAAATGCGGACACTATTGTTATGATGACAGTTCATAGTGCTAAGGGGTTGGAGTTTCCAGTAGTATTCATGGTTGGTATGGAAAATGGTATTTTCCCAGGTTCACAATCATTAAATGATTTTAATGAGATGGAGGAATCAAGAAGACTTTGTTATGTAGGCATAACAAGAGCTAGAGAGCAGTTATATATGACTTCAGCAGAAACGAGAAGAGTTTTTGGAAGAACAGTATCTTACGCTCAATCGGATTTTATTAGTGAAATATCTGTTGATTTGAAGGATTACGAAAATATTCCTAAGAAAAGTATAGATAGTTTTAGAAATAATAACTTTGGCAATAATGGGTTTACAAGGAACATAAATAATAATGTTAGTAATAATATAAATAAATTTACTAATGTATCTAATAGCATACCAAGTACTAACTATACAGCTATTGCATCTGGTGCATCTGGTAAGGATTCCAATAGTAATTCACTAAAGATCGAAAATGTGAAAACTGGTGTTAAGGTTAAACACAGTAAATTTGGAATAGGAACTATAGTAAGTATTGCTAAAAATGGTAATGATTTAAAACTTACAATTGCTTTTGATAAAATGGGAATTAAAAACCTAATGTACGGGGTTGCTCCTCTAGAAGCTGTATAGGGGGAAGTATGATATGACTAATGACAAAGAAATGCGAATAAAAGAACTTGTAGAAGAGTTAAACAAACATGCATATAATTACTATGTTTTGGATAACCCAAGTATTTCTGATAAAGAATACGATAAAAAATATGATGAATTAATAAATTTAGAAAAAGAAACTGGCATTGTAGTGCCATATTCTCCAACCCAAAGAGTTGGAGATGTGGTTCTATCAGAGTTTCAAAAGTATACACATAAGGGAAGATTATGGAGCTTAGATAAAGCACAAGATATAAATAATGTAAGAGAATGGCATGAAAGAAATTTAAGAATAGTAGAAGAATATAATTCTACACATGAAAATAAGCTTCCAAAGCTTACATATGTTTTAACAAAAAAGTTTGATGGTTTAACCATAAATTGTACTTATGATGAAAATGGCATTCTTGCTAAAGCAGCTACTAGAGGTACAGGCGTAATTGGAGAAGATATAACTGCTCAAGCTAAGACTATTAAATCATTACCTCTGATAATAAATAATAAAAATATTATTGAGGTACACGGAGAAGCGATAATGACTCGTAGGGCCTTTGAGCATTATAACAGAAATGCAGAAACTCCTCTTAAAAACTTAAGAAATGGAGCAGCAGGTGCACTTAGAAATTTAAATATAAAAGAAACGGCAAGAAGAAACCTATCTGCATTTTTTTATGATATAGGATACAACCAAGGAGCGACCTTTAAAACTTATATGGAAATGATGAACTTTATAAAGAAAATGGGATTTCCTCAAGACGATTATATTAAAGTTTGCAACAACTTAGACGAAATAGGAAGAGAACTAAAATATGTTGAGGAACTAAGAAGTACTCTAGACTATGATATAGATGGGGTAGTTATCGTTATTGATGATATGGAAACAAGAGAAGTTGTGGGGTACACTGTAAAATTTCCTAAATGGGCTATAGCCTATAAGTTTGAAGCAGAAGAAGCAACAACCAAACTTATAGGTGTAGAATGGAATGTTGGTAGGAGTGGCAGAGTAACACCTACAGCTATTCTAGAACCCGTTGAATTGGCAGGAGCTACAGTTAAAAGAGCTACTCTAAATAATATGGATGATATACATAGAAAGGGAGTCAAACTTGGATGTGATGTGTTTGTACGTAGATCCAATGATGTAATTCCAGAAATAATGGGGGTTGCCAGTGAGGTTAATGAAGGCAGCAGAGAAATAGAGCCCCCTAATATATGCCCATCTTGTGGAAGTGACCTAGTACAGGACGGAGTTCATTATTTTTGTGAAAATACTTTATCTTGTAAGCCACAAATGGTAAAGAGTATTGTACATTTTGGAAGCAGGGAAGCTATGAATATAGCAGGTTTTAGCGAAAAAACTGCAGAACAGCTTTTCGAAAAGCTTGAGATAAAGTCTATAGCGGACCTGTATAGAATTAAAAAGGAACAATTGTTAACCTTAGAAAAATTTGCAGATAAAAAGGCGCAAAACCTAGTAGATGCCATTGAAAAGAGTAAGAATTGTGATCTACCTTCATTCATTTATGCGCTAGGTATACCTAATGTAGGCAAAAAAACTGCTTGGGATTTGGCAAAAAGATTTAAAACTTTAGACAACTTACAAAAAGCTACTATGGAAGAGCTTATAGCTGTTCAAGATATAGGAGAGACTGTAGCTAAAAGTATAATAGAATTTTTTAAAGAGGATAAAATAATAAATAGTATAAATGAATTATTAAAATTAGGAGTAAGTCCTCATTTTGAAGAACAAGAAACTATTGAAAATATCTTTAATGAAAAGACCGTTGTGGTTACAGGAACTTTAAAAAATTACAATAGAACTAGTATAAAAGAACAGTTAGAGTCCTTAGGGGCAAAAGTTTCAGGAAGTGTCAGTAAAAAAACAGATTATGTTTTGGCTGGGGAGGCAGCAGGATCTAAGTATGATAAAGCTGTAGAATTAGGCGTTAAAGTAATAAACGAGGAAGAATTTGAAAATATGATAAAAAATTTACAATAGAACAGCGTAAATTACTGAAAAAAGGTGTTTACAAAATTTGTGAATAGGTTTATTATGATAATGATTTTAGCTTGTATAAAAATACAAAGCAAAAAGCAACATGTGGAGGAGAAAAATGAGAAGGACTATTAGTTTCTTAGGATGGATAGGAGTTTCGTTAACTATTCTTACATTAATTTTAACGATCCTTACTACATATCAATTTACTTACATAAGATATTTTGATAGTTATTATACTCTTCAGTGGTGTATATGTCTTACTATGATCATTTGGGCTATGAGAATGTTCGATTCTAAGTTGAGCTTAAGAAGCGCAATATACCCTATAGCATGTTCAGTTATAGCTATAGCAACTATATTTTTCATGTATATGAAGGTTTTTTAAATAATTTAAATTCATAACTCATTAAAATAAACAAAACTTATTAAGAAGTTTTGTTTATTTTTTTATTTAAGTGTTAATAATTTTAGTATAGTAGTAAGTATAGGAGATAAGGAGATACTTTATGAAAAAAATTATTAGCAGTGCTTTAATTTTTAGTATATTAATTTTTAGTGGATGTGTTGAAAAGAGTGTACAAGGGAACATTAATGAAGATTTACACAACTACATTGTCTTTAATATGGGAAAAGAACCTGAAGATCTAGTTATGTTTAATAATTCTAATATTAGACAACAGGACTTACTATGTAACATATTTGAGGGACTTGTAAAGACTGATGATAAAGGTAAGATTATCCCTGGATTAGCTGAAAGCTGGATCATAAATAAAGATGAAACTTCTTATAACTTTAAGATAAGACAAGATGCAAAATGGAGTGACGGAAGCCATATTACTGCCTTTGATTTTGTTGATTTTTTCTCACAAGTTCTAAGTAAGGATATAGATAACATATATGCAAGTCAACTTTATTATATTTTTGGGGCAGAAGAATATAGAAAAGGACAAAGAGAGTTTAGTAATGTAGCTATCAGAGCCTTGGATGATAAAAACTTAGAGATAAGACTAAATTACCCGTGCAGTTACCTATTGAATATATTATCAGAACCAATATATTCATTGAGAAAAATAGAGCATAACTTAGTAGAATGGAAAAAAAGTTATAAAAACATATTATATACGGGAAGCTTTAAAATAGATAATATTTCAGAAAAAAATGAAATTACTCTAGTAAAAAATCAGAATTATTGGGATAGTCAATATGTAAAAAGTGATAAAATTTTAGTAACATGTATTGATGAAAGTGAGGCAACTTTAGCAGCTTTTCAAAATGGAAAGGTAAAATTATTCGTTAGTCCACCTATAAGCGAAGTAAAAAATCTTATTAATTCTGGTGAAATTATTAATTTACCATCATTCAGTGGAAGTGCATTAGTATTTAATGAAAAAAAAGACAGTATAATTAAGGATGAAAACGTAAGAAAGGCTATATCTGTGGGAATAGATAGAAATAATATTTCAAAAACCATATTAAGTGATACTGTTAGACCTGCGTTATCATATGTACCAAGTAATATAAATAATGGTTCAGGTGGTACATTTACGAATAAAAATGTGTTTCAAAGTACTCTTGAAAAAGAAAAGGCTTTACAGTTAACAAAAAAAAGTAAGCTTGATAAAAATAGCCCTACTATTAAACTAATATACGTAGATACTGTAGAAAATAAAAAGATTTGTGATAGTATAGCTAAAAGTTTATATGATAACCTTAGTATAAAAGTAGAATCCCAAGGGTATAGTCCAACTGAGTTTGATGATGAACTAAAGAAAAATGATTATAATATAGCAAAAATTAACTATGAAGGATTATATGATTATCCTCTAACATTTTTAGAAAACTGGATGTCTTCTTCAGATAGTAACTTTTATGGATATAATAATCCTCAATTTGATAATACCGTAACAAAAGCTAGAATGGAACAAGATAAAAATAAGAAACTAGAGTTAATGAAAGAAGCAGAAAATATTATTTTAGGAGATGCAGAAGTTGTTCCTTTGTATTTTAATAACATATTATTATGTAAAAAAGGAAATGTGGAAGGTGTTTATACAACTAAAAGAGGAAACGTTAAGTTAGAAAAAGCATATATAGCTGTTAATCCCTAGATATAGGTACGGAACTTTTAAATTTAATTTATTCCACCTAGCACATTACTAGATTATGCCACTGATAAATAGTTTAAGAAAGTCTAAGCCTTAAATTAGCAGAAAAGCTAAGGACTTTGATAAACTCGCTTAGGCTCAAACAGTATCAAAGTACTAAGCTTTCCTACTAATTTGAAACTAAGACTTTCTAATAAACTATTTAAAGGTGGCACAATCTAGTAATGTGCTATGCTACATAAGTTAAATTTCGGACGTGGTTAACTATAGGTGGAAAATTATTAAAACCCCTCTATTTATGAGGGGTTTTTGGTGTATAAGATTGTTTAGAAATAAAATATGCGCAGTCTGCTTCAAGATCAAAAATGTTTGTCAGTGGAGTTATATGATTTAGTGTACACTTTCCGTTTTTTTCATGAATGCATTTTTCGGAGCAGTTTATATTCATCATAAGTAAATAAATACCTCCTTGCAAAGCAGGCTGAAATTTTTGCAAAATGCTTGTACTGTAGTCATATTATTATAACCTGAAATCTAAAAATTTATTTTAATTTCTATATCTCTGTCTATAGTATTTTTTGGTTTGAAAATATGTGTAATAATGAAAAAAATAAACATATTCTTATAGGTGTCAAAGGAGAGTTTATCAAGTTTAAAAGTTTCTTTTCGCTTATTATAAGTAACATATTTAGTAAATACTGATGCAAGTTCACAATTTTCAGGTATTGGAAGTGAGGACATTCTAAAATCTTGTTCATCAATCAAATCTTCAGATTTTAAACTAAAATTAACATATCTCTCAACGTCATTTAAACCTGGAGCCTCAGGCCAGCTTAAGATAATTCCAGAATCGATAAGTTGACGTTTAAATACATCTAGAATAATTAAATCGCTTTTATCTTCATTTTTATTTATATTGGAGTGAATTAGACATACCACAATATATAGTGAAATTTCTAAGCAAGAAAATTGGATATCTCTTGTATCTGAATTCTTAATAAATATACCTTTTTCGGGATCGTATAAATCTAATATACTACTGCAGATATTTTCAGCAATTGTCTTAAATTTTATAATTTCAGTATTTTTATATAGTAAGATATAGTTTATATACTTTATGCACTGGCACTCTAAATCACATTGTGAAAATGAAGTATCGTTATTGGATTTATCATGTAGTAACTCAGATAAGTCTAGTAACAATGATTTACAATGTTGATTTTTTGAATAACTATAAAAAACATTCAAGCCAAGACATAATTTTGTAAGTTCTTCATCCGACAATTCGTATAGTTCATCTTTAAATTGTAAGAACATATTTAAAATGTCTAAAGAAAAGTTCTTATAGTTATCTTTGTCTTCATCATTGCTTAAATCAGCACATTTATAATATGCTGCCATTAAAAATGCTTGAGAAGAAAATTTGAATTTTTTATTTTTTTCTAAGAATTTTATATCACCAGTATATATATCACTTTCGTCTTTTTTATCAATGAATACCCCTTCTTCGTTTCTTAAATAAGAAGCGTAGAATTCTAATTGTTTCTTACACAGTGATAAATAAACCTTCCTTAAAGCATATTTATTTACATCGATATTCTTAAAGTAATCATAATAATCGCATAATTCTAATAGGCATAGTGTCATTAAAGAATTACTATCTATGTTTATTTCCTTTTTAAACTTATCCTCATTCCAACATAACTTATTATCCATATTTATAAGTTGTGGATTAGCTTTTTTATATATACATAAAAGTGGAGAAAGATTCTTAAATGTGTTAATATCAAAATTAGGAATATTATTTATTTTAAGTTCTTTAACTGAGGTGGTTACTCCGCATTTTGAGTGTAATATAATTTGCTTTAAAGATTCTTTTGCCAGGTAGTATAGCTGATGCTGAACATTTTCCTTTTTTAATTTATTTATTCTAAGAAAAGGACCTATATATTTCAAAAACATACACCTACCATAAATTAATCCTTATATAGATAATATGAACTGTACAATAAAATGGTGCATGTATACCATAAAGAAAGGAAGATTTTTTTTGAAGGTTGGAAAATTAAATTGGAATGATTTAAAAGATATAATTGATAACAATAGAGGTGCTCTTAGGGAGGATGTAAGAATCAGAGGTGGGATAGGAGAAGATTGCAGCATAGTAGGGTTTGGCGAATATGACTGTGTACTATCAACAGATCCTATAACCGGAGCAGCGGTTAACTGCGGAAGATTAGCTGTACATATTAATTGTAATGATGTGGCATCCTGTGGAGTGAAACCTTTAGGTATTCTAGTAACAATATTAGCACCAGAAAACTCTACGATAGAAGACATAAAAAATGTTATGAATGAGATAGCTGATGAAGCCGAAAAACTTAATGTTGAAATTTTAGGTGGTCATACTGAGGTTACTAGAGCTGTTAATAAGATGGTAGTTTCTTGTACTGTAATCGGAAAAGGTGAAAAGGGTAAGGCTGTTGCTACATCTGGAGCTAAGCAGGGAGACGATATAGTTGTTACTAAAAATCTGTGCATTGAAGGTACTAATATTATAGTTAACGATTATATAAATAGTGTAAAGGAGATTCTAACAGGGGATGAAATAAAAGAAGCTATTAACTATGGTGATTATTTAAGTGTTGTAAAAGAAGGGGCTATTGCAGGAGAATTTGGAGTTAACTCAATGCATGATATTACTGAGGGGGGAGTCTTAGGTGCATTATGGGAAGTAGCTAAGGCTAGTAATACTGGCTTTAAAGTCCATGAAGAAAAGATGCCTATAAGTGATATAACAAGAAAAATATGTAATAAATATTCTATAGATCCCCTAAAGCTTATATCTTCAGGAAGTATGCTTATAACTACTGAAAATGGAGAGGGATTAATAAAAATACTACAAAAAGAAGGTATCAAAGCTACAATTATAGGCAAAATTATTAAAGGAAATGGTATATTAATTGATTCAGCGGGCTTAGAAATAAAGGTAAATCCTCCTGAAAGAGATGAACTTTTTATATTAGAAGAAAAAATAAAGTAAATTGACAGAATTAAATGCACAATATAACTTTTATAATGTATAATAAATAAGTAAAATAAAGGATAATTTATATCGATTATCTTGGAGGTATAAGATGAGAATTGACGGTAGAAGAAATGATCAAACTAGGAACATAAAAATAACAAGAAATTATACTAAGTATGCAGAAGGATCTGTTCTAATAGAAACAGGGGATACTAAAGTAATATGTACAGCATCAATTGAAGATAAGGTTCCACCTTTTTTAAAAGGAAAGGGAGAAGGATGGATTACTTGTGAATATAATATGATACCAAGAGCTACACAGGTGCGAAAGGTTAGAGATATAAATAGAGGAAAAATAGATGGAAGAACTATGGAAATTCAAAGATTGATAGGAAGAGCATTAAGATCTGTTGTTGATTTTAAGGCAATTGGTGAAAAGACTATATGGATAGATTGCGATGTAATTCAAGCAGATGGAGGTACAAGAACTGCTTCTATTTCAGGAGCTTTTGTAGCATTAGTAGATGCTGTAAATAAACTTCATAAGACTTCCCCATTTACTGTATATCCTGTAAGAGCTTTTGTTAGTGCAATTAGTGTTGGAATTGTGGATAACATAAAGATGTTAGACTTATGTTATGAAGAAGATTCAAGAGCTAAAGTAGATATGAATATAGTTATGACTGACTCTGGAGAGTTTATAGAAATACAGGGTACCGGTGAAGAAAGTCCATTTTCAAGAAACGATTTAAATGATCTTCTAGCTTTAAGTGAAAAAGGAATAAAACACATGATACAAGTACAAAAAGAAAGTTTAAAGATGGATTCTTTATGGATTGGAACCGGTGAACGAAAATGAAAAAATTAATAGTAGCAAGTAATAATCAAAAGAAGATCAAGGAGATAAAACATATATTATTGAAATACCAAATTGAAGTAGTATCTCTTAAAGAAGCTGGAATAAATATAGATGTACTTGAGGATGGAAATACATTTTTAGAAAATGCATATAAGAAAGCTAGCGAAATACACGAAATTGTTAAAGATAACATGGTTTTAGCAGACGATTCTGGATTGATGGTTGAAAGTTTAGGTGGAGCACCTGGAGTATATTCTGCTAGGTTTGCAGGTGAACATGGAAATGATAAAAAGAACAATGAAAAGCTATTAAACTTATTGAAAGATAAGAAGGATGTAGAAAGAAAAGCTAAGTTTGTGTGTGCCATGGTGCTTATAAAGGATAAACATAATGTTATAAAAGTACAGGGTGAGATAGAAGGAATTATAACAACAGAAGAAAGAGGGATAGATGGATTTGGATATGACCCTCTGTTTTATATTCCGGAATTTAATATGACTTTTGCTGAAATGAATAGTGAATTAAAAAATTCTATTAGTCATAGGGCAATTGCTCTAAAAAAACTTAAAGGAGAGATGAAGAGCCTTGTTGAGGGGGGTTAACAGTGTTAATAGGAGTAATAAGTGATACACATAGATATACTTGGATTATAAAAGATATTATTGAAAATCTAAAAAGCTGTGACATGATTATTCACCTAGGAGATAACGTTCAAGATGTAGATGAAATTTTAAAATACTATAAGGGTCCTATTGTAAATGTAAAAGGTAATTGTGATTTTGCTGTTGATGTGCCCAGTGAAAGAACTGAAAACATAGAAGGAAAAAAGTTTCTTATAACCCATGGACATATATTTGATGTAAAATATGATCTATCCAGATTAAGATACAGAGCGTTGGAAATAGAGGCAGACATAGTGCTTTTTGGACATACACATGTGTCAAAGATATCATTTGAAGATGGAATCTGGTTCGTAAATCCGGGTAGTCCAATATTATCAAGAGATGGATTTAATAGTGTAGCTACTATAGAAATTGTAGATGGAAAGGTTAATCCTAGTATAAAAGGTGTTAGATAAAGTTGAACCAACTCTAGTAAGTGATAGACCGAAACGCTTGCTTGTAGAAGTGGTTATTTAGGGCTGGTAGTCCACTAAATAAAAAAATATAAAAAAATTCAAAATAAGTGTTGACGAATTGAAATATATCGTGTAGAATAATCTATGTCGTCGGGAGTTAACAAAAACTAACTCAACGATTCAAAGCAATTTGAATGTCGGGGTGTGGCGCAGATGGGAGCGCGCGTGGTTTGGGACCATGAGGTCGCAGGTTCAATCCCTGTCACCCCGACCA
>NZ_JABAIW010000085.1:0-14200 GCF_014231265.1 Clostridium sp. DJ247
TACTCTTTTAATGGTTTATCCCCAACTCCACTAAACACATAATCAGTTGAAACCTGAACTAATTTAGCTCCAACTTTCTCACAAGCCACAGCTAAGTTTCTTGGACCTATTGAGTTAACCTTAAATGCAAAATCTTCATTACTTTCGCATCCATCAACATTTGTTGCTGCTGCACAATTAATTACTACATCTGGTTTTAATTCTGTTATTTTATCTTTAACTTGATTTAAATTCGTTATGTTAAGCTCCTCTACATCAAGTGCTATAACTTCTGATTTTTTTATTTTTTCTGAAATTTTACCAATTTCAGCTTTTCCTGACTTTATTATATTTTGGAGTTCATTTCCTAACTGACCTTTTGATCCTGTTATTAATATTTTCATATCATTGCTCCTCATAATTTGATGATTACTTTATTTAAGTCTATATTTTACTTATTAAATATAAAATCTTCATACTCACTTAAATCCAAGTCTTTCAAATTAGGATGAATCTTATCTTTCTCAGATAAAAGTACATTGCCTATTCCATCTAATGGCCATTTTATATTTATATCTGGATCATTCCACATAACTCCACCATCATATTCTGGTGAATAAAAATTTGTACATTTATAATTAAAAACAGCTTCCTCTGATAAAACTAAAAAACCATGTGCAAAACCTTCTGGAATATAGAATTGCTTTTTGTTTTCTTCACTTAAAACAACACTTTCCCACTTACCATAGGTAGGAGAGCCTTTTCTTAAATCAACAGCTACATCAAAAACTTCTCCTTTAGTTACCCTAACAAGTTTTCCTTGGCTATGTTTCTTTTGAAAATGAAGTCCTCTTAAAACTCCTTTGCTAGACTTTGATTCATTATCTTGAACAAAAGTCATGTTAAATGCAGCTTTATCAAACTGCTCCTTGTTATAAGTTTCCATAAAATAACCTCTGTTATCTCCAAAAACCTTTGGTTCTATAATATATACTCCATCAATACTTGTCTTATTAAAAGTAAAGCTTCCCATTTTATCCCTCCCTATTTCGCTGTCAATGCAACTTCTCCTCTTGCCTTTTTTGTTTCCATTTCTTCTACTATACCTACTAAATATTTACCATATCCAGTTTTCATTAATGGCTTTGCAAGTTCAATAACTTCTTGTGGGCTTATCCAACCTTGTCTATAAGCAATTTCTTCAAGACACGCTATATATGTTCCTTGAGTATTTTGAACTGCTTCAACAAAATTAGATGCTTGAAGCATAGATGCATGAGTTCCTGTATCAAGCCAAGCCATACCTCTGCCTAATAGCTGAACCTTTAAAGTTCCTTCTTTCATATAAGCTTTGTTTAAATCAGTTATTTCAAGTTCTCCTCTTTCAGATGGCTTTAATTCTTTAGCTTTTTTAACTACTGAATTATCATAAAAATAAAGACCTGGAACTGCATATTTTGACTTTGGTTTTTCAGGTTTTTCTTCTAAAGAAATAACTTTACCGTTATCATCAAATTCAACTACACCAAAAGCCTTTGGATTTTGTACGTAATACCCAAATACATATGCTCCATTTTCCAATGTTGCTGCTTCCTTTAGATGATTTGAAAAACTTTGTCCATAGAATATATTATCACCTAAAATCATAGCTACATTATCATCACCTATAAATTTCTCTCCAATGATGAAGGCTTCTGCAAGTCCATTAGGATTTTCTTGAACTGCATATTGAATATTCAAGCCTAGCTCTTGTCCATCTTTAAAGAGTTCTTTAAAATTAACTATATCTCTCGGTGTTGAAATAATTAATATCTCTTTAATCCCTGCAAGCATTAAAACTGACATTGGATAATAAATCATCGGTTTATCATATATTGACACCATTTGCTTTGACATCGCTTTTGTCACAGGATAGAGTCTTGTTCCTGAACCCCCTGCTAGTACAATACCTTTCATACTATCACTCCCATATTTATATTATTTTTAGTTCTCCATATTTATTTAGGAACCCATCATGAATTCCTTTAAAAAAATATGAAAGTCTTTCTTTTCTTTTCTTATCAAATAATGTTATAAAAAGAAAATCTTTAATCACTCTCTTTATATAAATTATGTTATATGTCCTACACATATATATTGTATTTCTAGTTATATAGTAAATTGCTGGAGAACTATAATTGTTATAAAATACTTTTCTTCCTAAAAGTTTCTTAGGTATTTTATATCCTTCTTCATGATATAGTATTACATTATTACATTGAACTATATCATATTTAGCTTTTAATAAACGTTGACAAAAATCAAAATCTACATGATATACAAATAACTCTTCATTAAAGTATCCTATTTTATCAAATACATCTAGTTTGATAAGGGATCCTGATTGAATGCAATCCTTAACTTTAATATATTTATGGTTTTCATATCCTTTTTTGGATATGAAATCTTGTTTATGTGTTTCAAATATTCTAGGAGTTAAAATTCCTATATTCTCTTTAGTTTCATATTCCGCTGCGCAACATAGCATATCTTTAACCATATCTTTTCCACATACACTATCATGGTCTAATGTTAAAACCCAATCACATTTATTTTCCTTTGCAAATTCTACGCCTTGATTTAATGCTTTTGCTATTCCACAATTTTCTTCATTAAATATCACATTAACTATAGGATTTTCATTTAGCTCTTTTAATAACTTTATAGTTTGTAGCTTCGATCCGTTATCTACAATTACTAAACTTTCTACTTGATTAATAATTGAATTAGTCACTTCTATTATCTTTTCATCTATGTTATAGGTTATTATTAATGCACAAACTTTATCTTTCATATAAGTTTAATCCTCTTTATATTTAGTTATATATTAAATTAATAATACTGAGTTAATAAATTTTCATATTTATCTATAATATAATTCCATGTATACTCTTGTTGTATTCTGCCTTTAGCTTTAGAGCCTAAAGTTCTTATATTCTCTTCATTTACATTATCTAATTGATCTATAAGATCAGCTAAATTTCTATTTTCCTTATTAAAATATAAAGCGCCATCCATTCCTACTTCTCTATTAAATCCCACATCTAATAATATATTTAAATCAGTTGTAGCTAATGCTTCTAATAAAGAGGGATTAGTCCCACCTACTTCATGTCCATGAAAATATCCATATGCATTTTCTCTAATCTTTTTTAATAATTCTTGATTATAAACTGTTCCAACAAACTTTATTCTTTTATCTTTATGAAAGTTTGTCTTTTTTCTTAATTCCTCATAGAATTTATTTTTCTCTACATTAGTTATTAATATAAAATCCTTTTTAGTTTTTGATTTCATAAATTCAGTTATCATAGTTTCATAGTTATTTTCTGGAACAAATCTACCAACTACTAAAAAATATTCTTTCTTCTTAAGATTTTTTTCTTTATACCATTGAAGTAAAGTACTATCCTCATCTGTTAACTTTGATTTTTCAGCATCAGCTCCATAAGCTATAAAAGTTGTCTTTGGATTGTATTGTTTATAATCTTCTTTTATATATTTCTCTATATTTTTTGAGTCACATATTAATAAGTCTGCATGTTTAACCATGTATTTTTCTGAAACTTTCCAATATTGTCTTATAGCTTTATTCCATTTCGCTCTTTTCCATTCATGACCATCTGGATTAACAATTAAAGTTCCACCTAACTTTTTTAATTTATTTTTATAATATCCCACAAATGGTCCTATTCTACATGCTAAAACATATATTATAGAATTCTTTATATTATTTTCTTTTATATATTTAATACTTTCTTTTAGTGCTGTTATATCATAATAAACTGCTTTTGCAGGTCCAATATTGGGTACTTTTATATTGAAGCATCTAGCACCATTATGTTCAAATTTCTTATAATCACCTGCCAAGCAAGAAACATGATATTTTATTTGTTTACTTTTCTGTCCTTCTGTTAGTTTTTCAACAAACGTTTCAAATCCACCATATTTTGCGGGTATTCCTTTAGAGCCTATAATAAATACATGTTTCATTTTCCAATCCCCTTATGCATTATCCTATCTTATTGCCATAGCTACTTCACTTTTAGCATCTTCTTCTAAATTTAAAATAGCCTTTCTTCCTATAGAATAGTATTCTATTGCTTTTTCTTCTACTTCATTAATTTCATAACAATTTCTTCCATCAAATATAACAGGAGTACTCATTAATTCTTCATATATACTTAAGTGTAAAGATTTAATCTCACTCCATTCTGTAAATATAAATGCTGCATCTGCATCTTTTAAAGTTTCTTCTGGAGTTCTTACATATGTGATTTCAGTTGGAAATAGTTTTTTAAAGTTTTCTTCTCCTACTGGATCATATGCTACGATTTCTGCGCCTTCATCTAATAATCTTCTAACATTTGGTATTGAAGGTGCTTCTCTCAAATCATCTGTTCCTGGTTTAAATGTTAACCCTAAAATTGCCACTTTCATTCCTTTTAAACTTCCAAATCTCTGTTTAGCTTTTCTAAATAATTTATATTTTTGATTTTCATTTACTTCTATTGTTGCTTTTATAGTTTTTAACTCGTATTCATTATCATTAGCTAACCAATGAAGCGCCTTTGTATCTTTTGGAAAACAAGATCCTCCATATCCTATTCCTGCTTTTAAGAACTTGTCTCCTATTCTTGGATCATAAGACATTCCATTTGCCACATCTTCAACATCCGCTCCAACAATTTCACAAAAGTTAGCAATTTCATTCATAAATGATATCTTTAATGCTAAAAAGTCATTAGATGCATATTTTATCATCTCAGCACTTCTTCTATTAGTTACAACTATAGGTTGATTAAATCTTCCATATACTTCTTTCAAAGTATCTCTAGCTCTATCAGATTCAACACCTATTACTATTCTATTAGCACACAAGGTATCTTTAACTGCTGTTCCTTGAGATAAGAATTCTGGATTTGAAGCCACTTCTATTTGAAGATGATTTTTTAAATGTTCCTTTAGAAATTCTTCTACTTTATCATTAGTTCCTATTGGAACTGTTGACTTAACAACAACCAAACAATCTTTTTCTACATTTTCAGCTATTTGCTCTGCAACATTATATACATAATCTAGGTTAGCCGAACCATCTTCTCTTTCTGGAGTACCTACACCTATAAAAATTACATCTGCATCTTTATATGCTGATTTATAGCCAGTTGTAAAATCTAATCTACCTTCTTCATAATTTTTTTTAAGTATTTCATCTAATCCAGGTTCATATATTGGCGATATGCCTTGTTTCATTAGTTCTATCTTTTCTTCGTTTGTATCCACGCAAGTTACACTATGTCCTAAATGTGCTAAACATGCACCTGTAACTAACCCAACATATCCTGTTCCTGCCACTACAATTTTCAACATTAATCACCCCTAATTAATTTATCATGTAACTTAAAATACTATCTTGCTCCTTCATCTCCAAACAACACCTTCACGGTCTTAAAAATAAGAGCTATATCAATCCAAATGTTCCTTTCCCTTACATACTTTACATCTAATTCCATCCATTCTTCAAAATCTATGTTATTTCTGCCCATAACCTGCCAATAACAAGTTAACCCTGGCTTAGCTAAAAGTTTAATTTTCTGACGTTCTGTAAATTTTTCTACTTCCTTTGGCAGATTAGGCCTTGGTCCCACTAATGACATTTCACCCTTTAGTACATTAAATAATTGGGGAAGCTCATCTATGCTTGTTTTTCTTATAAATCTTCCCACTCTAGTTATTCTAGGATCGTTCTTCATTTTAAACATAGGTCCTGACATTTCATTCTTATCTTTAAGCTTGTCTAAAAGTTTTTCGGCATCAGTTACCATGGATCTGAACTTGTACATGTGGAATATTATTCCATCCCGTCCTACTCTCTTTTGTGCAAAGAATACAGGTCCCTTGGAGTCTAACTTTACAGCTATAGCTGTTATCACTATCAAAGGACTTAATACAAGAATTCCAAGCAATGCTCCACAAAAATCCAAAATTCTTTTTGTCATGTAATAGATTGTACTTTTTCTGTAAATTCCTAAGTAGCCAACATAATACTTTAAACTTTTGTCTCTAATCTCTACCAATTTGAACCACTCCTTCCTTTATTATATATATACGAATAATAATTTTACGCTAATGGGGTTGAATAAAAAAATTTAATATTTTTTTTAAAAAGATTTAAAAAAAAATTATAGTTCTTATACGTACTTTCTCTAATACATATAAGAACTATAATAGTAAAATGCGAAATTCAAAGACAAAAAAATTTCTACTCCAAAATACTCTTAAAAGTTATAAAGAAGCCCTAAAGTAAAAGCTCCTTTATCCTACAGACAATTTTCTTTTTTTCTTTCTAATTTTATGGTCGTCATTGCCATAATAATAGCTATAGTAATATCCTTTTTCGTGTGTTTCTAACTTATTAAGCACTGCCCCCAATATTTTAGCATTAACCTTTTGTAAAAGTTCTTTAGCTCTTGCTGCTGCTTCCCTTTCTACTTCTGATGAAGCAATTACTAAAAGGCAGCCATCAGCATAGCTTGAAAGAATTTGAGCATCTGTTACAGCTACTATTGGAGGTGTATCTACTATAATATATTCATAGTTTTGTCTTAAGCCATCTATAAATTGCTTCATTTTTGATGAGGCTAGAAGTTCAGCTGGATTTGGAGGTCTTGTACCAGAAGTTAGGATATCAAGATTCTCAATTTTAGTACTTGTAACTGCTTTTTCAAATTTTACATTACCTACAAGTAAATCTGATATTCCAACTTGATTAGATAATAAAAATATCTTATGCAATGTTGGCTTTCTTTGGTCGCAATCTATAAGTATAGTTTTAGCTCCACTTTCAGCCATAACCACTGCAAGATTTGCAGCAGTAGTAGATTTTCCTTCTCCCGGACCTGAACTTGTTACAACTATTGTTTGAACCTTATTATCAAAAGATGAGAACTGAATATTTGTTCTCAAGGTCCTATATGCCTCTGCAATAGGAGATTTCATTTCTTTTACTGTTATAATATCTTGGTTTTCCATGACGTTCACTCCATTTATCAGTTAATTAAATTTAATTTTCTATTGTTGTCTATTAAAAAAACTAAAAAACTTTTTCTATATTTAAGAGTATATAAATCAAATATACAACATCTCTATTTATTGTTTTACATTTTTTGGTATTATACCTATAACAGGAATACCTAAGTATCTATTTATATCCTCTTCTGTTTTTATAGTACTGTCCATATATTCAAGTATGAATGTAAATCCTAAAGATGCCATAAGTCCAATAAAAAATGCTATAGCTAAGTTTAAAGTCTTTTTAGGTTTAATAGGTTTTTGTGGGATCTGAGCTCCATCCATTACTTGAATATTTCCAGTTGGATATATTCTTTTTGATTCCTGCACAAAAGCATTAGTAACAGCATCCATTATAAGATATGCTTCCTGTGGATTGTTATTTTGTACTTTAAGTTCAAGTATTTGAGTATCAGCTTGTGGTGTCACAGTAACAGTACTTTTAATTTTATCTAATGATATATTTTTTAATCTCGCTGAAGCATTTTCAGCAACAGCTCTAGATTTTGCTATTTCAGCATAAGTTTTTACAAGTTTTTGAAACATCATGATATCATTATAATTATATTGAGATTTATCATTTGGATCAGTATCAGATTTGCCTATAATAATACTTGTTTTTACTTCATATGTAGGTTTAATAACGAAAAAACTTAAAATCCCTGATATAAGCGTACATGCAATAGTTATTATAAGTATTAGTTTTGTTCTCTTCCTAATTATATAAAAAAGATCCTTTAAATCCAGCGTCATTTCCTCACTCATAAGAATGTATATCCTCCTTGTATATTTAAATTTATCCATTTGTTACAAACTATAAAACTTCCTCTCTTATAAGGATCCAGTTAACGATTGTTATGCTATAGATTAATTAAAGGTTATGAAAATTATGAAAGAGCTGATAAGATAAGAGTAAATTGAATAACTAAAGAATTCATTTTATTAACTATTTTATATGATTTAGTTATTTATATTTTATAACTACACTTTTAACATCTTCATCATATCCTACTGTAAAATCAAACTTTCCATCCATGTTACTTTTAGGCTCTAAGCTATCAATACCTTCCTGAGATATACCTGGATCGCCACTATCAAATCCTATAAATGCTGTTGGAATTTCAAAATCTGTCCATCCACTTGATAGATTTTCATTATCTTTGTATCCATTTATTGAAAATGTTAATGGTTTTGCGGTTGATGAATAAATTTTTATTTTTGTTAGGTTATTTTTTGATATTTTATCTACTATATTAATGGTATCTCCATTTTTTTCATAAATATTAAATGAACACTCTGAGTTATCTGCAAAAATAAATTGTATGTCTCCATCAGAATCATTAGATTCTGATGTGGTTGTAGAACTTCCTCCACCTCCAGCAACCACTGGTGACTGCTGTATGTTACTTACATCAATATCATCTTGGATGGTACTTATAATATCTTCTGGTACTGATGCAACTCCACCTAAAGCAATTATATTAGATTTTGTTTTTACATTTTCTTTTATAAATTTTTCTGTTGCAGATGGAATAGTTTTATAAGTTAATATTACTGGTGAAGAAGTTTTTACTGCTAAGGCTGATCCTGATAAAGCATCTGCAAACTCATTTCCAGTTGGTCCATCTGCTTGTACCACATATAAGTTATCAAATTTAAGATCTTGTTTAAAATATTTCATTACATTTAAATTTGTTTCAAATCTATCTTGTCCATAAAGTCTTACTGATGACTTAGATACCTGCTCTGCAATATTATCACTTATAACTCCTTGTCCACCTATTATGTAAGAATCTTTTATATTTGTATTATTTTCTTCTATATAATTTTTTATTACTTCTGGTAACTTATCTTTAGCAGTTAAAAGTATGGGCATACCTTTTTGCGCAGCTATGGAGGCTATCGAAAGTGAATCAGCAAATCCATTTCCTGATGTAACTGTAACTCCACTTATATTTCCAAGTTCTTTTGCAACTATAACTGAAGTCTCATACCTATCATTCCCTCCAAGGCGTTTTATATCACTTACTAAGGTCTTTATTTCATTTTCAGTATTTTGTGAAACTGAAGAATATTTTCCTATTATTAAAACATGTTTAGCATTTAATCTTTTTATTTCTTGTTTCACATTATCATTTATATCGGCACTTTCAGTTAGAAGTATTGGTGCATTATATTTTTTGGCTAATGGTGCTGCACATAGTGCATCAGCATAATCTTCACCACTTGCTATTACTACATAGTCAGAACTCGTCCAACCTTCTTTTGATATTGCTACTGACGTTGCATATCTATCTTGTCCCCACAATCTATTTGAAGCTGCTGAGACTTTTGATGAACTAAAAACTATAAAATTTGTAATTACAAACATGCTAAGCATATATGAAACAAATTTCTTATTTCTTTTTAACATAAATATTTCTCCTTTCCATAAGTTTTATCTAAGCTCTTAAGTTTATCAGTTTTAAAAGCCAACAGAACATTATGCTGTTGGCTTTCATATTTATATGTTAGCACTACATAAATTACTTCTGTGCTTTTGAAGTAATTTTTACTAAATAAGGTGTACTTATATCTTTACCCTTATACTTCAGGTAAACTTTGTAATTACCCTCTAAGTCTTTGTATTGTATGGACGCTAACTCTTGTGCATTTTGTAGATCATTTAATGATAATATGGCCTTTAATAAAGCACTAACTGTTTTATCTTGAGAGTTATCATCATAGATAGTTGTATCATCATCACTTACTTTAATTACCTTAGTTACAGCATATCCATTTGTCTCATCAAATATAGTATTTTGAGCCTTATTTAAGGCATTCTGTAAATTGTATTTATTCACAAATTTATTATAAGCCCCATCTAATGTTTTATTAGGATTAACTAATTTTATAGTTAACTTATGATTTGAAGTAGAAACATCAGCAATTGCATGTAATCCTTGTGGATGGTTTTTTTCAACATACTGTATCCAATTGTTAACTATAGAATCAAATAATCTTAAATTTTTGTCACCATAATTATCATTCTTCAATTCTTGTCCACTTGCTATTGCTGTATAATTCGTCGTTTTTACCTCTGCTGCCTTTGCAGTTACTGTTGCTACTGAGCTTGTTACTAATACTGAAGCTACAGCGCATGTTGATAAAAGCTTTTTTGTTTTTTTGTTCATCTTTTTTTCCTCCAATTAATATTTAATGTACAAGGCACAACGCCCCTTGTCATGGCTATGCTTGTGCACAAATCAACTATACATAGTATATTTGTAAATGTTACTTTACTTTTTCTGTTTTGGGTGCACTTATAGAGTTCATGGTTACAGATGATTTTTTAGTGTTGAAAAAAAATATATTACCATTTAATATATAAATCCGTATATTAATGTTAAATTAATGAGGTAAGATAAAATAATTACAGAATAGCTAATTAAAGTAATACTTGAAAGTATTAGATAATGGAATAAGAGAACTTTGGATTTCAACTTTCACCTTCACTCTATGTACTCCCGTATGAATTCATAATCACCAATCAACACAATTACTGTAGCTATAATATAAATTCGTCCTCTCTCTAGCTTTTTACGATGGATAGGTATATGTTTCTGTACTTCTTTTATTGGCAACCTCTTTGTACTTATTAATTCATTTAGTATATCTGATTTATGTACAATAACTTGTGCAACTTCTTTATAAAGCTTTTTAAGATTTTGTTGTTTTGGAGAAGCTTGTACTAATTGAAAAAATTCAATTTCCCACTTTTTTAATTCATTTTTATATTGCATAATTTCTAGTTTTCTCATTTCATTTTCTTCTTTACCTTGATATTCTTCAATCGCCTTGTTTTCCATCTCACTATATTCTACTTCATTTTCCGCTTCATAAATTCCTTGCAAATATACCATTTCTTTATACTTTTCATTTTTTCTATAATAATCTATACTTCTAAGAGTAATAACCATTTTAGCAAAGTTTAAAAATTTTCCTTTACTTTTATCATATGACTCTACAGCTTCTTTAAAAGCCATCATACCAATAGTAAGTTCATCATCATACCCATACTCCAGAAACCTTCCTGTTTTTTTCTGCATAGTACTTGCTATAAATGGTTTATATGTTTCAATTAATTTATTTAATTCTTTCTGGTTTTTTTTCGCTTTTTCTACCCGTTCTTCAAGAGAATTCCATAAAAACATCATTTCACCCCACTTTAAGACTACTTTATATGTATTCGATTTAAAGTCTTTACAAACCAAGGTATATAATAATATTTTAAATTTATTTAAAATTTATTTTAAATTTATATTATAACAAACTCTTGTATAATAAATTTATTTTAAATTTATATTATAATAAACTCTTGTATAATAAATTAATTTTCACAATAGCAAAAATCCCATAAGTAAATGAATTTCAATGCAAAAAAATATAGCTCAAAATTTTAGCTATATTTAATAAATATTATTTTATTTACAATATTTATAATATTTATAAAGTTAAAATAATAGAAATAGGTTTAAGTCTTCTATTTACTACACATGCCATACGTAATAAATTAAATAAGCACTGGGAGTTAACCAAGTGCTTTACTGTACCACAATTTTATAATTTATAGTAGTATATATAGGTTTATATTTATATTTCATGTATTTTATTGTAAGAAACTCCACATACTATAATTAAGTTGGATATATATACCCTCCACAACTCCAGCCGTGCTAAATCACTTTATGATGCATTGCATAAGCTGGAGTTATTCTCTTTATAACTTTAATAAACTTAGATATAGTAATCCGATCCTCATATATTTTTATACTGCTATACTTTATTGTTGTATTACTAAATTAGTGGATAGTACCCAAGAACTTTAACAACATGCTCTTTGCTAATTTTATCAATTGCATTCTTTAAGTTTTCATCTTTCGCATAATTTCCATCCATATCAATAAAAAAATAGTATTTTCCAAGCCCTTTTTTAGTTGGGCGTGATGTTATAGATGTCAAATTAATGTTTCTTTCAGAAAACTCATTTAATATTTTAGATAGTACTCCTGGTTTATCCATTGCATTCATAATAACTATTGATGTCTTAAATTGGTCGCTAGGACTATAGTTTATTTTATGTTTTGAAATCACAATAAATCTTGTTTGGTTATCTGGGGAATCGGTAACATCCTTAATACTATAGCTAAACTTTTCTCCTATACCCAAAGAATGTTTAGGAACTATAGCCCCTTCACCAAGAGTTCTTCTTTTCACCTCATCAAGTGATTCACCATTACTTTCAGTAGTTATAATTTTTGTATTAATAAATTTATCTAGAAAGCAACTACATTGTCCTTGAGTTTTGAATTGCGCATATATTTTTTTCACATCTGATATATTTGAAACATTAGCTACAAATGAAAATTGAATTGAGATACAAAGCTCATATATGATATGTACGTCTGATGTTGATAATAAATCAAGTGTAGGTTGAACATATCCGTCTAGTGAATTCTCAATGGGTATAATCCCGAAATCACACTTTGTTCCAACAGCATTAAAAGCTTTACCTATACTTGGATAAAAGGTTATTTCTAAACTTTTATCAGTTAAGTCCATATATTTTTTAGCAGCAAGTTCACTAAAAGTGCCACTAGGACCTAATACAGCTAACTTGTTCATTTATTCTCTCCTCCGTGTAGATTCTAAGGATTTAAAAAAGCATTTTAAATTAAATATGCTATACGTTATTTAGAATACTCTCTACATCTATTAATACTTCTTCTACTCTTCTATTTGCATCCACTACATAATCACATGGTATTAATTTAAATGCCTTTCGATCATAGCTTAGTCGATCTAAAATATCTTTATCATACTGTAGTACATTTGTTGCACTTATTAATGGGTTTAAGTTATTTTTTCTCTGATACATCCTTGTTGCCCTAACACTTTCATCAGCTTTTAAATAAATAACTACAATATCTGCATCTTTTACTTTTTCCTTTAACTCTTTCATACCTACTACATCTATTACATATATGCTTACACCTTTATTCCTATACTGTTCCTTAGTAGTCCAGTATTCGTAACCATTAAACACAGTGTATGCTATTAAATCTTCTTTTTTATCAACAAAGCCTTCTAAAGCATAACCCTCAATGTTATGTACGAATATATGCCCTTTTTCTTTTTCATATCTTGGTGGTCTTGTAGTATAAGATTGTATATAATTATATCCACCCTTTTCTAGAAGCTCAGCTATTGTGCTTTTTCCACTTCCACTTTCTCCTACTAAACATATTATTTTATCCATAAATTTCTCCCACTTATAATATATTTACAACTCCGATATTCCTAAAATATCTAGTACAAATACAAATAAAGGTAATCCTATTATTAAGCCCCATATTCCCATATAGTGTTCTGAAAAAATAAGAATAACAAATATAAAGAATATAGGTATTTTAACAGACATAGACATTAGCTGTGGTTTTATTGCGTAAGCTTCTAGTATATGAAGAACAAGAAGTATGATCAGCACATATATAACCTTGGTAATTCCCCCTATTTTAAAGGCTATTATTACTAAAGGTATTAGAGCTATAAATATTCCAGCTACTGGTATAAGACCAAGTATAAATAACATAAATCCCAATCCTAAGACTTCATCAAATCCAATTATATAAAATACTATTGATGCAAGAACAGAATTAATTAGTGAAATTACTGCTTGTACCTCCATTATTTTACCAAAAGAACTTAAAAATTTTATTCCTAGATACTTATAATATTTATAAATATATGCAATTTTACTTTTCTCTATTTTTTCTCCAAAATCTATTATCTTATCTTGTTCTAATAAAAAAAATAAACTTAATACAAAAGACAAGAATATATCTGTACCTAATTTTTCAACCCTCATTATCCATTTTAATATAATAGCTCCACTTTGGCTTAAATGACTACTTACATCGCTTTCTTTAATTAAATTTATTATACTATTATCAATAATACCTTTATAGTTGTTTAAGTTAAAATCTGTTAGCTGATTTTTTATAAAAATCAATTGATTAACAATAATAGGTATATAATTATAGAAAAAATAACTAATGCCTATAAATAATAT
>NZ_JABAIW010000086.1:0-13681 GCF_014231265.1 Clostridium sp. DJ247
TGGAGAAGGTAGTATATCCAAATGAAAGCATAGAAGCCTTTAGCTATGATAAGGTAGGAAATAGAGTAAAGAGAACACTGAATTCTCAAGTAACAAGTTATACTTATGATAGCAGAAATAGGCTAACATCACTAATTGAAGGCGAAAATCCAGCAAATTTCCAATATGATAATCAAGGAAATCTTATATCAGAAGCAAATAAGCAAGGTACTACAAAGTATACCTATGACTGCTTTAATCGTACAACAGGGGTACAAAAACAAGATGGAAACTACATCAAGAACTCCTATGACCCTGAAGGATTAAGAGATAAAGTAGAAGAAAATGGAGTAGTAAGTAAGTTTGTATTTGATAGGGGCAGTGTAGTAACAGAACTTGATGGGGAAGATAACTTAAAGGTAGCAAGTATAAGAGGAATTGAGATAGTATCTCAAAGAGACAGCAAAAACGACAGTTACTACTATTTGAATAATTACCATGGTGATGTAGTTAATTTAACGGATATACTAGGTAACATAGTAAATAGCTATAGTTATGATGCATTTGGTAACACCTTAGAAGCAAGTGAACAAGTTCATAATAGGTTTAGGTATTCGGGAGAGCAGTTTGATTCAGTAACAAATCAGTACTATTTGAGAGCAAGGTTCTATAATCCTGTAGTTGGTAGATTTACGCAGGAGGATGAGTATAGGGGAGATGGATTAAACCTTTATGCTTATGTAGGTTCAAATCCAGTTAACTATTTTGATCCTACTGGATATGCCACCCAATGTGAAAAGAAAATTTACAGTAGACAGATGACAAAAGAAGAGTGGCAGGAATACATGAGACTCCAGCGAACTAAAACTAGAGATGGCAAAATGTCACAATCTAAATTAGATGAGCTTAGAGAAAATATAGCTAATGGATTTAGAAGCAAGGGTAATCCTGAAAAACAATTGCTTTCAGGTTCTGAATGGAATAAATATTTTAGGTCAACTTATGGAGGCAAGAATGTTAAGTGGAAGACCAAGGAGACGGATGAAATCAAAAGAATTGCAGTTGGAGAATCAGGACATCATGTTCCTGCGGTGCGTAAATCTAAGGGTAGGGCTTTTGCGGTTGGAAGAGAAGATAAAACGCGTCCAACATTATTTTCATTAGGCACAGATCCAGGGCATGACCATTGGAGGCTTCACGATGCTGAAAGAGAATTTGTTGGACCAAGGCAAGGAGATTTTCAGGGTACTGATGCAGAATTATTTGATGCATATAGAAATGCTTATAAGAATCTTGATGACATTAGCGTAGATGTTAAATCACCAAACAATACACATATATTAGGTGAAAATGTAACACCATCCCAGGCTGTTGATCTTATGCAAAATTGGCTTCGTGAAAATGGATTATGGATTGATCCATAACTTTAAGAACAATTATTGAAAATAAAGGAGAGTGCAAAATGATTAAATTAGAAAAACTAAAAGAGCTATTATTAGCTGAAGATTTACTTTCGGAAGATACTTTTGATATTGATGATATGGAACTGATATTAGATAATAGGGAGATAGACGTATTTGATAGTGAATGGATGAGAAATTATAATATAATAAAACAAGAAGAAGGTTTAAATAACCAAGAAATTAAAAATTTAATTAAATCAATTCGTGAGATATCATATAAAATTACGTATAATGAAACACAATCATCTGATTTAGCAGGATATATTTCTGATGATTTTGGGCTTATTGCTGAAGCCCTAGTTTTAAATTATAATGATGATTGGCTTAATGCACTTGCAAAGGAATATGTCGAAGATAGAATACCAAATGGCAACTTAAAACTTTTAAAAGGTGAATTGAGTCAAATTATACTAAATAGTTAAATAATTTTATGGGGGAGGTGTAATAGCCTGCCCTTTTGCTATGTGATAGGCAGTTGCACATACATTTACGAAAATTTTGTAAATATGAAAATAATTAATTCTAATTATCAATAAGAGATTAAGACTAAATATTCAAGCAGTAATCATTTATATTAAGTAATTATAAATAATCTAAAAATATTTGTAGTTTGTTTTGTCCAAAAAGCCTTTTGATAAAAAGGCAGGCGTTAGCCCTAATAAAGTTATTTGTTAAGGATTTGGAGAAATAATTAATAAGGAAGGTTTAATTATATAAGAAACTTAGTTTGAAATTTAAAATATGAGTTAGTCCGATAGGGCGAGATAAAAGTATGTAATACAGTCTTTGTCTATGATGAAGTATGTAATTATAGTAAAGAGAACGTTAGGTTCTCAAGTAACAAACTACACTTATGATAGTAGAAATAGACTAACATCATTAATTGAAGGCGAAAATTTAACAAATTTCAAATATGATAATCAAGGGAATCTTATATCAGAAACAAATAAGCAAGGCACTACAAAGTACACCCACGACTGCTTCAATAGAACAACAGAGGTTCAAAAACATGATGGAAGCTATATCAAAAACTTCTATGATTCAGAAGGATTAAGAAGTGAAATAGATGAAAATGGTGTAGTAAGTAAGTTTGTATTTGATAGGGGTAGCATAGTAACAGAACTTGATGTGGAAGATAACTTAAAGGTAGCAAGTATAAGAGGAATTGAGATAGTATCTCAAAGAGACAGCAAAAACGACAGTTACTACTATTTGAATAATTACCATGGTGATGTAGTTAATTTAACGGATATACTAGGTAACATAGTAAATAGCTATAGTTATGGTGCATTTGGTAACACCTTAGAAGCAAGTGAACAAGTTCATAATAGGTTTAGGTATTCGGGAGAGCAGTTTGATTCAGTAACAAATCAGTACTATTTGAGAGCAAGGTTCTATAATCCTGTAGTCAGTAGATTTACGCAGGAGGATGTTTATAGAGGTGATGGACTTAATCTATATGCTTATGTAAGTAATAATCCAATTAACTACTTTGACCCTACTGGATATGCCACTCAATGTGAAAAGAAAATCTATGATAGGCAAATGACAAAAGATGAGTACAAAGAGTACATGAGACTTCAGCGTACTAAAGTTAACGATGGTAAGATGTCTCAGAACAAACTAAATGAGCTTAGGGAAAATATAGGTAATGGATTTAAGCTGGATGTAAGCAAAGTTGATTTCGGAAAATATTTAAAAAGTAAGATTGGTAATCCGCCAAGTGATATGGTAGACCCACATGCGCACCATATATTATTTAAGAAAGGACTTAAAGAAACCCAAAAAGTACTAGTTAAGGAAGGACAAGAAATACTAAGGGAGTATAAAATAGATCCGATTTTTGGACTTGAAAATCTAATATGGGCTCCAAACAGAGTTAAAGGTCAACATGGAACTGATGCACTCAAAAATGTTGTTGATAAGATTAAAGAAGTAAAGAATGCTGGTGGTGATCGAGATGATATGGTAGAAATGCTTAAAAAGTTAGGGGATATAGCTAAAAGGAGGAAAGGGTAAGAATATGGATAGTATACAAATTACCAAAGAAATTCGTTCTGCTATCAAGCAAGGTAATGTTGAAAGAGTAGTTGAATTAATTGATTCTAGTATTGAGTATTTAAATATGATGACACCATTTGGAACTTGGCTTCACGTAGCGGCATCACAAGGAAAGCTTGAAATAGTACAACGCCTTATAGATCTAGGTGCTGACATTAATAGACGAGGTGGTGTATATGGAGGTAGTGCAGTTAACGAAGCAGCTTCAGAAGGACATATTAAAATTGTTAAATATCTGTTATCATGTGGAGCTGAAATGGATGTGAGCGAACCTGAAAGAAATCCGTTATTTGGTGCAATTGCGAATGGGCATGCAGATATTGCAAAGCTTTTGATTGATAACGGCATTGATATTCATGTTAAATACAATGGAGAATCTATGAAAAATATGGATGCATTAGCTTTTGCACGTGAGCAAGGTCAGATAGAAATTGTCAAATTATTAGAAAATATAACTGAAAATATTACAACAGAAGAAAATCGCTGTGAAGAACAAAAACAACATGAGGATATTTTGGAACATATAACGAAATATTTCGGTCCAGTCAGTAACACTATAAACGAAATCATACCTGGTAGTAGAGTAGCAGTTAATATTCACATTATTCAACCGTCTAAAGAAAGAAATTTTATAACTCTTGTTACAACCGGTATGAGTGATTATCCAATGGATAGCTCAAAAGAAGCAGGTGAGTTTAAGTATGCCGAACTGTTATTAAAGTTACCTGCAAATTGGTCAATTAATAAGAACGATATGAGGGATCAAAAAAATTATTGGCCTCTTGGTTGGCTTAGAAAAACTGCCCATATTCCTCATATTTACGATGGATGGCTAAGTGAAGAAGTTATTCTTCCAAATGGAGAACCTCCAAAGCCTTTTGCAATAAATACAAAATTATCATGCATTATGATATCTAAGCCTAAAGAAAGTGGTTTCGAGAGACTTGTAACTTCCCAGGGTAATATAATTAACTTTTATACGCTTATCCCTATTTATGAAGAAGAAAGAAATTTTGCTTTGGAAAAGGGATGTGAGCACCTAATAAAAAAAATGAATGAAAGAGGAATCACGGATGTTCTTGATATTACAAGAGAAAATATTGGTTTATAGACAAAATGTCAGTAAGATGAGAGTATTCCAAATGAATGAGCATGTATGATAGTCTAACCTTTCGTTTTAGAAGTAATTTGCAACGAACAACGACTTATCAGATTCATAGGTAAAGCGAAGCCTAGCCAATATATTAAATCAGATATTAACGGAGTCAAATCCTCTGTTAATATCTTTTATTTCTTTGAGGATATTAATCTAAAGGTTATAATGATTGGAATGTTCTGAGTAAAATAGACATATAGAATGTACGATTTTCTTTAATTTTTTTAGAAGAATTGAAAATAAAGGAGAGATTTTATGAATAATAATACAAAAGATATTGATATTTTTTCAATAATAAGAAATGGAGATGAGCAATTATACAAATCTTATATTGAAAATATAGATATAAATATCAGAAATGAATATAAGCAAAGTTTACTACATGAAGCTATCACAGTTAAAAGATCAGATATTGCATTTGATTTATTAAATAGAGGGATAGACGTAAATATTCAAGATTATAGAGGGCAAACTGCATTACATTTTATTTGCTTTCATCCTAATATCTCATTGGCAAAAGAAATACTAGAAAAAGGTGGAGATATAAATATTCGTGATAGCTATGGTAATAATGCACTTTGGAGTGCAGTATTTAATTGTAAAGGTAGGTATTATGAAATTGTAGAGTTATTTATGAAATATAATCCAGATATCAATACAAAAAATAATGCTGGTAGATCTCCACTAGATTTTGCAATTCAAACTGGTTTTGATAAACTTATTAATTTATTAAAGGGTTAAATTATATGTAGATTTGTAGTTTAATATCTTTTAAATATTAAACTTTATATGTATTTTAAAGTAACTGACTTTAGCTAGTATAATTAGTTAAAGTCAGTTTTCATATAAAGAAAGTCTAGCAACTTTCTTTACTTTAATTGCCAATAAACTATATATATTAAATAGTTATAAATAATCTAAAAACGTTTGTAGTTTGCTTTGTCCAAAAAGCCTTTTGATAAAAAGGCAGGCGTTAGCCCTAATAAAGTTATTTGTTAAGGATTTGGAGAAATAATTAATAAGGAAGGTTTAATTATATAAGAAACTTAGTTTGAATTCTAAAATATGAGTTAGTCCGATAGGGCGAGATAAAAGTATGTAATACAGCTTTTGTCTATGATGAAGTATGTAATTATAGTAAAGAGAACGTTAGGTTCTCAAGTAACAAACTACACTTATGATAGTAGAAATAGACTAACATCATTCAAGAGTTTTACTGCAGTAAGGGCATTTCAAAATAACTGACTTTTGAAAATAGTTTTTAGGGTTAAATACTGTGTCACATACCTTACAAAGGTATTGACCTCTACCACCATTATTATCGTAAAGATACTGGTGCGGAGCACCACATTTAGGACACTTAACTTCTTTAGGAATAACGGTTTTATTCTTACGTTGCTTAACTGGTTTAAGCTCTTTGTTGTGACTTTCAAAATAGTTATGGAGAAGAACTTTATAATCAAGCTTTTCAGGTATTTCAAATATAGGCAGTTTATCTACCTGAAGCTTTCTATATTCCTTTTTTACGGGCTCATCAGTGGCAGGAGTAAACAGGGTTTTCCTAACTAAGAGAATAAATAATTGGTTGATGATATAGTGTAGGTAAATAATGTATTTAACAAGAAACTGGTTAATCATGCTTATAGCTTGCTCCTTTCTTCTTTGCTGGAAATTATGACTTCGCAAATCACTAATTTACCCTAAAAGTTTGGGGGGAGCAAGTTATTTATATAAGAATGTTGAAAATAAAAGGGTTAAGTCAGAAATTATATTAAAATTTTTGACAATACCTAAAAATGAGGAGGAATAGTTATGTCTTTTAAAAAAGAAATTTTTGAATTGCGTGAAATAACAGCAGAGGAATTTGGAGATGCTGAAGCATTTATAGAGATTTATGAGTATTTATGGGATAATGCCGATAATTCAATAATTGCTGACTTATGTTCAGTCTTTAATGATAACATGTCATTTGATTCACTAATAGGTAACTTTAATGAAATGATTCTTGATATTGCTAGCAGATGTGGTTTAGAGAGCGGAATGATTGAAATTACTAAGGGTACACCAAGAATGTTACCTCAAGGTAAGGAGTGGGCTATTAGGATGCATAAACTTATTTTAAATTCTGAACCTTACAACAATTTCTATATAAATGCAATTAAAAAAGTAGATGAAACAACTAGGAGAGTAATAGTCGATATATTAAATCAAATAAAAAAGCAACAACCTAATGAATATTCAAATAAAGTTGATAAAATATTGGAGCAAGTATGCTAGTAAGATTAATTATATATTCTTTACAAGTTAATGATTGCAGAAACTCAATAAAAAGTTAAATAAAGTTTAAGCACGAAGGCTAGCATGGGAAGTAAAAATCCTGTGTTAGCCTTTCTGTGTGCGCCCAGCATGGGCGCTTACTTGTTATTTAGGAAATAGCTTGCGGAAAATATTGTGGATAACTCTAGAAAAAACTAAAGATATTTGAGATAATAAGGCATTATGAAAAAGAGTAATGGTGTAATTAAACAAATTTTTAAAGATCATTTTAAAGAGTTCTGGCAAAATAAAAACGATAAGTTTCCAGAACAAATGCGAGAGCATTTATTTAAAGAAGTACTAAAAATGATAAATTGTGGTGAATTTGCATTAGGATTTATAGCTTACATATGTATGCAATGCCTTGAAAAAATTAATATAGGTTTTAGTTGTAAAAGTAGGTTTTGCAACAGGTGTGGTAAAAAATATGTAAGCGACTGGGTTGAAAAACAGGTAAGAAGAATTCTTGATGTACCACATAGACATTGTATATTTACTATTCCGAAGGAGTTTAGAAAATACTTCTATTGGAACAGAAAATCCCTTAAAGATCTTCAAGATATGGCGTATCAGGTTATAGAAGAATATATAAATGATGTTAATGGTAAAAATAGAGCTGCCTTTGATAAGAAGAAAAGAAGTAAAAAAGGGAGCAGCTATCTGGTAATAATGAAGAAAATTAAAGGACTATACACACTTTAAAATTTATGTAAAAGTGTGCATAGTCCTTAATATTTTACTTATGAATTATACACCTATAGAATATATTATTCAAACACGCAAACAACTAACTACAAATTTAATTATAATGTGCCGCAAATAGTTATTGATTTTTACAAGGAATTTTCAACGATAAATGGCATAGACATAGGTGGAGACGTAATTCTTTTATCACTTAAAGGAATTAAATATGAAAATTCGGAGTTGACTCCAGATGGTTTGTTGATTAAATATGAGATAGTAACAATTGCAAGTACAACATGCGGCAATGCGATATGTTTAGACCTAAACATTATTAATAAGGTATAGTAAAAGATTTGAAAGTATTAGAAAGTAAAAATATAGCATTGATTTATTTGTGTATGATATAATTAAAGTACAGAAAGTCGGTGAAACTTATGGATGAAAATATAAATAATGAACATGATTTAGGATATAAACATATACTTTCACATAAAAAGAATTTTATAGAATTCTTAAAGAGTTTTGTAAAGAAAGAATGGGTAAACTTAATAAAAGAAGAAAATTTAGTTTTAATAGATAAGGAATTCATACTTGAAGATTTTAAAGAGGAAGAAGCAGATATAGTTTATAAAGTGAACATGGATGGAAATGATATAATATTCTATGTACTTTTAGAACTTCAGTCAAAAGTAGATTTTAGGATGCCAATAAGGCTTTTAATGTATATGACAGAAATATGGAGAGAAGAACTTAAGAATACAGAAGAAAAGGCAAAAAAGAGAAAAGAATATAAGCTGCCAGCTATAGTCCCAATAGTATTATATAATGGAAAGGGTAATTGGACAGCAGCTAGAAATTTCAAGGAAGTATTAAACGGATATGAATTATTTGAAGACAGTATAGTAGATTTTAGATATTTATTATTTGACATAAATAGAATAGATAAAGAGGAACTATTGGAAATAGCTAATGTAGTAAGTGCAGTATTCCTATTAGATCAAGATGTTGAAATGGAAGAGATAATAGAAAGGTTAAAATTAATAGGAAGAATCATAAGAAAAAGTGCATCAAAGGAGCAGGAGCAAGTATTTAGAGGATGGCTTATAAATATATTTAAAAATAGATTTGAAGAGGAAGTAAAAGAAAATGTTTATAAATTATTAAAGGAAACATCAGAAATGGAGGTGGATGATATGGTAAGTAATTTAGGTAGGAAGATTGAGGAAGAATTCAAATTTAGAGAGGAAAAGGGAATAGAAAAGGGAATAGAAAAAGGAATAGAAAAAATAGCTATAAAAATGATCAAAAAGGGTTTGGATATTGAAGAAATATTAGAGTTAACAGAATTAAGCAGGGCTGAGATATTAAGACTTAAGAATCAAATAGAAATTGATAAAAATTAAATATTTGGTTTGATTATAATAAAACTTCTTAAGAATTTAGATTGATGAGTTCTTAAGAAGTTTTTGTTTTTTAGGAATTAGCAGAATTCAATGTACTGCTTGTAAATGGAGAGAATTACAAAGAATATTCTGAATATATTCTCAGGACATACTATTCTGATTACAGTAGAGGAAGACCCAGAGGACATTGCAGATGCAGAGGCAGAAGCTAAAGCAGCAGCAGAATCAGAAGCAGTGGCAGCAGCAGGAGGAAATCAAGAGAAAGAAGACACTAAAGGACTGCTTTTAGATGGACTTCAATTAGGACTTGATATTTTAGGAATGGTACCAGGCCCTGTTGGAATACTAGCCAATGTAGCCAATGCAGGAATATCCTTTGCTAGAGGAGATAAGGGAGGGGCATTACTGTCACTAGCCTGCTGCATACCATTTGCAGGACCAGCATTGAAAGGGTCAAAAATAGCAAAAGGAGCAGGAAAAGCAGTAAAAGTGGCTGGTAAAATAGCTAAAATAGCCGGTAAAGCAGGAAAAACAGCTGTAAAAGCTGCAAAGATAGGGAATAGGACCTCTAAAGCTATTAAAATAGCACATCTTGTTAAATATCCAGCAAAAGTAGCAAAAGCTGTAAAAGTTGTTAAAGTAGCTGGAAAAGTAGCAACAAAGGCGCTAACGGTAAAAAATACCTATGATGGACTTATGGGAGCCAAGGAAGTTTTAGGTCGAATAAAAGGCGATATGCAGGCTTTAATGAAAAATCCACGAAACCTTAGAAACTGGTTTAATGTGGCAGAAGATGCCCTTACTTTGGCTCCGGCTTTTATGGGAAGAGGATCTAAAAAGAGAGTTAAACCAAATGAGCATATAACCAATAAAAAGAATACAAGTAATTTAAACAAACATAATAAATCTGAAATAAAAAGTCATACAGAAAATACAAAATCCCAAGAATCTAAAAGAAGTAGAGAAGAAGTTGCTAGTACCAGAGAGGGAAATTCTAAAGGATATAAAGATGAAAATCTAAAACAAAATAAGAAAAATGTTAGTAAAGAAGAAGAAACAATAACCTGCGGAGACCCAATAAACGTAGTAAATGGAAGTCTTGATGCAAAAGCAGTAGACCTCATTATGGAAGACAGAGGTATAGAACTAAAGCTGGAAAGAAGATATAACTCAAATGATAAAAGTATAGGAGTTATGGGAAGAGGCTGGACATTTAAGTATGAAAGCCGAATAAAAATAGAAAATGACAATGAAGTTACATTAGTATTTCCAGATGGACACATAGAAACCTTTATAAAAGAAGATAAATGGAAGAATCAATCCACAGAAAGCACAGTAAATGTACTTTTAGATGATAGTGAAACAGGCGCCTTTATTTTAAAACTAAAAGATAAAACAATTCATAAGTATGATAAAGCCGGAAAGCTTATTTCTATAAGTGATAGAAATAACAATAGGATGACCATAGACTATGACAGTGAAGGAAATATAAAAACCATAACATCACCAGGAGGAAAGGAACTTTCCTTTAAGTGTAATTACGGAAAAGTAGTAGAAGTAACAGATAACATAGGAAGAAAAGTAACCTATGAATATGACAATGATAACCTTGTAAATGTATTTTATCCAAATGGAGGAGTTTTAACTTACACCTATGAAAACCACTTTATAACAGCTATAACAGATCAAGATGGACATACATATGTAAAAAATAAATATGATAAATCTGGAAGAGTAGTAAAACAGTTTGACAGAGATGGAAATATAGTAGACGTAGAACACAATGAAAAGGATATGGAAACAATCTTTACCTACCAGGTAACAGGAAAGGTAGAGAGATTTGTATATAATCGAAAAAACCTAGTTGCTAAAGTAATCTATGATGATGGTACTAGTGAAATATATAATTATGATAAATATAATAATAAGGTTAGCGAAACAGACAGATCAGGAAAAATCACACAATGGACTTATGACAGCAGGGGAAATCTACTTGAAGAGATACATCCAGGAGGCTACTTTATAAAATATTACTATGATAGTAATGATAACCTTATAAAGAAAGAGACTTCAGGTGGTGGTGAAACTCTTTATAGCTATGATAATAGAGGAAATCTATTAGAAGAACTTGTTAAAATACAGGGTGAAAGCTATGCAAAAACAGCTTTTACCTATGATGAATATGGAAGAATAATTACAAAGACAGACCCAGAAAAGAATACTGTGGAGTTAAAATATGGAGAGAAGCATATTGATAAAGCTACAGTTGTAAAAGACCCTGAAGGAAACATATCAAGATATGAATATGATGCAGCAGGAAGAATGACTGCTGTAACAACAGCTTATGGTACTGTGGAACTGGGTTATGATGCTTTAAACAGCAGAACACATATAACTGATGCAAAAGGGAATGTAACAAGGCTTCTATATGACAAAATGGGAAACATGATAAAGCAGATATTCCCAAATGAGTACGATTATAGTATGGATAACGGTAAAGGTTATGAATTCCGTTATGATGCCTTTGACAGACTTATAAAAACCACAGACCCACTGCAGAATGTTTTTGCTGTAAAGTATGATGTTTATGGAAATCTAATAAAAGAAATAAATCCAAACTATTATGACAGATATACTGATGATGGTTTAGGAGTAGAATACGAATATGACAGCAGCTGTAGAAGAATAAAAACCATATATCCAACAGGTGGAGTTTACAGGGTAAAATATGATGCAGCAGGTAATATAGTAAAAACCATAGACCCTGTAAATTACAATAAGGAAACAGATGATGGAAAAGGTACAGAGTATGAATATGATGAAAGAAACAGACTTGTAACTATAAAAGACCCGGAGGGTAATGTATCAAGAAGATTTGTTTATGATGAAGAAGATAATATTGTAAAAGAAATAGATGCTAAAGGTTATTTAAGCGGAGATACCGATGAAACCAGATATGGAACACTTTATAAGTATAATATGGCAGGTTGGATGCTTGAAAAAAGAGTTCCTGTGGAAGAAGACTTAGGAAGTATAAAATATAATGTAACTCTATATTCTTATGATAAAGCAGGAAGAAGAATAGAGGAGAAAATATCTCCAGAGTATGTGGATGAAAATAAATATCCCAAAGAGTGGAATAATATAACTTATACTTATGATAAAAACAGCAGAATAATAAAGATAACGGATACCACAGGGGCAGAAGTACAGTATACTTATGACTGTCTAGGCAATAGAACTTTAGAAAGAACTAGAATAAATGCTAATACCTATAAAGTAAAAAGATACTATTACAACAGCATAGGCTGGCTGGAAAAAGTAAGCGAAGAGATAAATGAAGGAGACTTAGCAGAAGAGACAAAAGGAAAGACAGCAGCTAAGACTTTATATGACTATGATGGCAACGGTAATATAACAAAAGTAACAACTCCAGAAGGTTATGAAAATATAGTACGATATGATGCTGCAGACAGACTTGTAGAGATTGTAAAAAGAGATCCAAAGGATAAAGAGTCTGAAAGGATCACAACCTATGAGTATGATAGTGCAGGAAACATCATAAAAGAAACGGACTGTAACGGTAACTCTATCACTTATGAATATGATGCCATGAACAGGCAGACAAAAATAGTAGATAAAGAAGGAGGAGTCACAAGGCTTTACTATGATGAAGCAGGCAATATAGTAAAGCATATAACTCCAGAAAACTACAATGCAGAAAAAGATGATGGAGAAGGTACAAGTTATAGTTATGACAGCATGAATCGTCTTGTAGAAGTAACCAATGGTCTTGGCGTAATTGTACAGAAAAATAAGTATAACGAAGTTGGAGAGCTTATAGAAAAATTAGATGCTTCAAAAACTGGTGTGGAATACAGTTATGACATAGGTGGAAGAGTAAAGACAATAATAACCCCAGGAGCAAAACAAAAGGGTACAGTAAGTCAGCAGTACACCTATGATGCACTTGGGAATATAACAGGCATAAAAGATGGAGAAGGTAATGAAACTTCTTATACTTTGGATCTATGGGGAAAAATAAGAGAAGTACAAAAGGCTGATGGAAGTAAAGAGTGGTATGACTACGACTATGCAGGAAATGTAATAGGTACAGTAGATGGAAATGGAAATAAAACAGAATACACCTACAATAGCTTAAATCTTTTAGCACAAATAAAAGATCCTGCAGGAGAAGTAATGACCTATCAGTATGATAAGCAGGGAAGGTTGGCAAGGCATGTTGATAGAAATAAGAATATAATTGAGTATCTCTATAATCAAAATGATAATATAGCAAGTAAGAAAGATGCAATCACAGGTACAGCAGAAGAATATAGGTACAACAAAGATGGAAGTTTAGCTGCAGGTATAAGTGGTGGTAAGGTTTATAATTATACTTATACTCCAAATATGAATCTTAAAACTAAGAGTATAAATGGAAAAACTGTACTTGAATATGACTACAATAAAGATGGTAATATAACAGCCTTAAAGGATATAACTGGTAGAAAAATAAGCTATAAATATGATATAATTGGGATGTTAAAAGAAGTATGGGATGGTAATAATAAGGCAGCATCCTATGCTTATAATCCAGACAGTACAATAGCAGCTAT
>NZ_JABAIW010000087.1:0-13066 GCF_014231265.1 Clostridium sp. DJ247
AGGTTCAGGTATTCAGGAGAGCAGTATGATCCAATAACTAACCAATATTATCTGAGAGCTAGGTTCTATAATCCTGTTGTAGGTAGATTTACACAGGAAGATGTATATCGTGGAGATGGATTAAATTTATATGCTTATGTGGCAAATAATCCTGTGAATTATGTTGACCCTAGTGGGTATGCTTTAACCTGTAAGCAAAAAGAAAATCTATATAAGAACTTGGAAGAGAGTAAGAAAGCTAGGGAATCTTCTAATTTTGGTGGAGAAAAAGTAGACCCAAGAGAAAGAACTACAACTCGTGAAGAGTGGAAAGAATATTATAGAAATCAGCGAACTCCAGGATATAATGATAAAATAAGGAATTATAGAGGCGTAGATTTAAGAGAAGTAAATCCAATATACGTAGCTAATCCTAAATATATTGTAGAAATGGATTATGTAGGACGAAATTTCTCGGGCAAAAATTCTCAGGGGTGGAAAAGAAATCCTGGAGAGTATTTCAAACAACTTCTTAAACAGAGTCCAGAAATATTCAGTGATAGAAATAAGAAGATGATTTTAAATAATGAAGCACCAACAGTAGATAAAACTTTTATCAAGCATTTTCCTCAATATAAAGGTTATGAAGACAATGAACTTGTACATCATCATATAGGAGGTGGCGGACAAGCAATGCCAGTACCTACAGGTGTTCATCCAGGTTCAGGAGGAATTCATAATGAAGAAAAGAGATTAGGGATATTTGGTGATACTGGAAATGATAAAGTCTATGCTGATTACTTAGAAAATATAAAGAATAGAACTGGTAAAACACGTAAGTGGAACAGATTAACAATAGATGGTGTTAAAATTTGGGGTGAAAATGGAAAAGTTTTGATACCTAAAATAGGAGGTAAATAATGAGTGTAAAAATTGCTATGGAAAAATTCTTTGATAACATGATGGAAGGGTATAGTAAAACAGAAGAAGGTTATCCTATGTCGTCATATGTTGATTATATAGATAAAATGATTTACATAGGAGAACAGGATAAAGAAGGATGGATTAGATGGAAACCAATAAAAAAAGATAAAGTTCATGATTTAAAAGATATTGAAGAAGAGTTGGGAATAAAGATTCATAATAATATTAAAGAATATTTTAATTCTTATTGGTTTATTCGTATAAGAGCATCATATAATTCATATAAAATTTCTTTAGATGGAGTACAACCAAGTGATAAAAGATATAATGAATTTAAATGGAAATTAAGAGGTTATAAGAATAACCATGAAGGTAAATTAAATTATATACCATTGGGACTTGTAAATAACATGGACTCACTTGTTTTGGAAAATGAAACTGGAAAAATAAAAGTTGAAAACTATGAAGCAGAAACATATAAAACAATTGCAAATAGTTTAGAAGAACTTATATTGGGGCTAAAACCTGCTATTATATAATTGGAAATTTAGTAACTAAGTTTAAAAATATACAGAAAAAATGTCTATAAGGTTTCAAAGAGGAAAACAATTTTTATAAAATTATAAAATATTTTTCTGTAATAACTAACAGTAGCAGTGAGGGTGAGAAACATGAGTGTAAGAACAGCTATGAAGAAATTCTTTGATGATATGCTAGAGGCATATAGTAAAACAGAAGAGAAGTTCCCCATATCACCAAAAATAGAAGAAGAAGATTTATTAGTGTATGTAGGAAAAAATGATAAAGATGGATGGATTAGGTGGAAACCTGTAAAAAGGGAAAAAAATGCACCGGGTGAAGAAAAGGTAGGAATGTATATAGAAGAACCTATATATACATATACGAATTTTCAAGAAGAACCATTTATAACATATAAGTGGAAACCAGTAGAAAAGCATAAAATTCATGATTTCAAAGATATAGAAGATGAGTTTAAAGTAAAAATTCATGATGATGTTAAAGAATTTTTTAACTCTTATTGGTTTATTGAAATAAATGCATTAGGAGAAGATTACGATGTTAGATTAGATGGAATCGTACCAAATTTGGAACTTGAACAATTTAGAGAAACACTTAGAGAATATGCAGATGAACATAATGGAGAATTAAAATATACTCCTCTAGGAATTGAGGATAATGGAGAAATAGTTGTAGTTGAAAATGAAACTGGTAATGTTAAATTTGAAGACTATGATGCAGAGAGATATATAATAGTAGCAGATAACTTAGAGGAATTTATATTAAAATCAAAACCAGAAGTTATAGATAAAACAGGTGTACGAGTTTGGTGACTTTCTGAAATCAAGGGACTATAGAGCCTTTTAATAGTTTCAGTAAAGGTTAGATTACCATCTAGAAATCAAAGGAGTATATAATTAAAAAAAATATAAGAATAGGTTCAACATAATTTTTCACTGCAAATTAGTTTATAAATCAAAAAAACTAATTTGCAGTTTTTCTTTAAACAGCCTTTTAATAAAAATGCAGGCGGTAGCTAGTTAGTAGTTGGGTTGAAATATATTGGAAATGGGGCTATAAATGCAAGTTATGAAACAACTGGAGGCTAATATTATGGAAGAACAAGAAATTATTAATTGAGTTAGGGAAATAATTGAGTGTCTAGTTAAGAAAGAATATGATAGACTTGAGGTTATGGGAAAGATATCAGTTGCTACGGCTTCTGATATAAAGGAGCGAATAGAAGAATATCTAATTGATGATGAGAAGTTAACAATGCCACCTAATGAATTTATTGAAAACAATATAGATATTTTTGAAATTGAATATCCTAAGAACTTTAAGAAGGAATTTAAAGCAGATATTAATTTATGGGTTGATGATGAGAAAAGTGATTTAACTTTAAGCTGTGAGGCTGTAGTGGATATTGATGAAAAAGTTAATGTATCAATATATGATGTAAGAGTTTTTTAATAAATTAACTATATAAGTGTGGGAAATTATTATATGATAAACTGCAAACTAGTCAGTAGTTAAAAGCTAATTTGCAGTTTATTTTTATTTAATTATTTTAGCGAAAATAAAGATTCAAAGATTAAAAGGATGTATATTACGCTATTAAAAAAGTAAAGGAACAACAATATAAAATGCTTGATAAACTAGAAGTTCCATATCAAAGAATTCGATTTTAATGAAAGGATTGAGATTTAAAATGAGTATTTTTTATGAGCTTAGTGATAATTTTTCAGTAGATGCTAAAGAAGAGCCTCCTTCTGAAGAACAAATAAAGGAACTTGAAAAATTCTCCTCAATAGAAATACCTTTAGATTATTTAGAATTAGTACGTGAAGCAACTGAAGTTGAAATTAAAGTAAAAGATGAGATGTATATACGTATTTGGGGACCAATTGATAGTATAGAAATGAATGAAGCACATTATATTCAAGAGTATATTCCTAATTCACTTGCAATAGGTGATGATGAAGGTGGTAATGTATTGTTATATGTTAATGGTAAGAAAGGATTTGGACTATACATGGTCGGATTTGGAGATTTGGACATTGAAGATGCCGTTTTAGTTGCACCATCTCTTAGAGATTTGTTAGTTAATAATATTGGTATAGATGTGGTTATGAGTGGATATGTATAGTATTAAGCGACATCTAAAGATTTGTTAAGAATCTTTGTAGGCTGTAAATAGTGATTGAAAAATATAATTTTTTATAACCTATTAGGTGTAAATTACAATTTAAGTAGGAAATAAAGCTAAAGGCTAGCATGGGAAGTAAAATTTCTATGCTAGCTTTTAACTGTTTTTAAAGATATATAACACGTCAAATTCAGTTTCTAACCAGAAAGTTATCTATGAACATCTATGCATAAAATAATGCGCTACAAAGGCAAATAATAGGTGCAAAATGTGGACTTTTTGTTATTGTCAATAAAAAATTCACAAAAAAGGGAAAGATTTTTACTCACATATTAAATGGTTTAAATTACATAAAATGTAACTCGAATTGGAAATTATATTTCCATTTTTATATGATAAATATAATAATAAGGTTAGTGAAACAAACAGAGCAGGAAAAACTACTAATTGGATTTATGACAGTAAGGGAAATCTACTTGAAGAGATACATCCAGGAGGCTACTTTATAAAATATTACTATGATGGTAATGATAACCTTATAAAGAAAGAGACTTCAGGTGGTGGTGAAACTCTTTATAGCTATGATAATAGAGGAAATCTATTAGAAGAACTTGTTAAAATACAGGGTGAAAGCTATGCAAAAACAGCTTTTACCTATGATGAATATGGAAGAATAATTACAAAGACAGACCCAGAAAAGAATACTGTGGAGTTAAAATATGGAGAGAAGCATATTGATAAAGCTACAGTTGTAAAAGACCCTGAAGGAAACATATCAAGATATGAATATGATGCAGCAGGAAGAATGACTGTTGTAACTACAGCTTATGGCACTGTAGAACTGGGATATGATGCTTTAAATAGCAGAACCCATATAACTGATGCAAAAGGGAATGTAACAAGGCTCCTATATGACAAAATGGGAAACATGATAAAGCAGATATTCCCAAATGAGTACGATTATAGTATAGATAACGGTAAAGGTTATGAATTCCGTTATGATGCCTTTGACAGACTTATAAAAACTACAGACCCACTGCAGAATGTTTTTGCTGTAAAGTATGATGTTTATGGAAATCTAATAAAAGAAATAAATCCAAACTATTATGACAGATATACTGATGATGGTTTAGGAGTAGAATACGAATATGACAGCAGCTGTAGAAGAATAAAAACCATATATCCAACAGGTGGAGTTTACAGGGTAAAATATGATGCAGCAGGTAATATAGTAAAAACCATAGACCCTGTAAATTACAATAAGGAAACAGATGATGGAAAAGGTACAGAGTATGAATATGATGAAAGAAACAGACTTGTAACTATAAAAGACCCGGAGGGCAATGTATCAAGAAGATTTGTTTATGATGAAGAAGATAATATTGTAAAAGAAATAGATGCTAAAGGTTATTTAAGCGGAGATACCGATGAAACCAGATATGGAACACTTTATAAGTATAATATGGTAGGTTGGATGCTTGAAAAAAGAGTTCCTGTGGAAGAAGACTTAGGAAGTATAAAATATAATGTAACTCTATATTCTTATGATAAAGCAGGAAGAAGAATAGAGGAGAAAATATCTCCAGAATATGTGGATGAAAATAAATATCCTAAAGAGTGGAATACTATAACTTATGCTTATGATAAAAACAGCAGAATAACAAAAATTACTGATACCACAGGAGCAGAAGTACAGTATGCCTATGATTGCCTTGGAAATAGAATCTTAGAAAGATTAAGGATAAATGCTAATACTTATAAGGTAACTAGATATTACTACAACAGTGTAGGTTTGCTTGAAAAAGTAAGCGAAGAGATAAATGAAGGAGATTTAGCAGAAGAAACCAAAGGAAAAACAGCAGCTAAAACCCTATATGAGTATGATGGCAATGGAAATATAACAAAGGTAACTACTCCAGAAGGTTATGAAAATATAGTACGTTATGATGCTGCAGACAGGCTTGTGGAAATAATAAAGAGAGATCCAAAGGATGAGGACTCTGAAAGAAGTACTAAGTATGAGTATGATAGTGCAGGAAACATCATAAAAGAAACGGACTGTAATGGTAACTCTATCAATTATGAATATGATGCCATGAACAGGCAGACAAAAATAGTAGATAAAGAAGGAGGAGTCACAAGGCTTTACTATGATAAAGCAGGCAATATAGTAAAGCACATAACTCCAGAAAACTACAATGCAGAAGAAGATGATGGAAAAGGTACAAGCTACAACTACGACAGCATGAATCGTCTTGTAGAGGTAACCAATGCTCTTGGCGTAATTGTACAGAAAAATAAGTACAACGAAGTTGGAGAGCTTATAGAAAAATTAGATGCTTCTAAAACTGGTGTGGAATACAGTTATGACATAGGTGGAAGAGTAAAGACAATAATAACCCCAGGAGCAAAACAAAAGGGTACAGTAAGCCAGCAGTATACCTATGATGCACTTGGAAATATAACAGGAATAAAAGATGGGGAAGGAAATGAAACCTCGTACAAACTAGACCTTTGGGGAAAAGTAAGGGAAGTACAAAAAGCAGATGGAAGTCGTGAGTGGTATGACTACGATTATATAGGAAATGTAACAAGTACAGTAGATGGAAATGGAAATAAAACAGAGTACACCTACAATAGCTTAAATCTTTTAGCACAAATAAAAGATCCTGCAGGAGAAGTAATGACTTATCAGTATGACAGGCAGGGAAGACTTTCAAGGCATATTGATAGAAATAAAAATATAATAGAGTATCTATATAATCAAGATGACAATATAGTTAGTAAGAGAGATGCAGTTACAGGCACAGCAGAAGAATATAGGTACAATAAAGATGGAAGTTTAGCTGCAGGTATAAGTGGTGGTAAGGTTTATAATTATACTTATACTCCAAATATGAATCTTAAAACTAAGAGTATAAATGGTAAAGTTGTTCTTGAATATGACTACAATAAAGATGGGAATATAACCGCTTTAAAGGATATAACAGGTAGAAAAATAAGTTATAATTATGATATAATTGGAATGTTAAAAGAAGTATGGGATGGTAATAATAAGGCAGCTTCTTATACTTATAATCTAGATAGTACAATAGCTGCTATAAAATATGGTAATGGAATAAGTATAAATTATACACATGATGCCGATAAAAATATAGCAGGAATATTAGCGAAGACCAAAGACGGCAAAGAGCTTTTAAACCATAAGTATTTCTATGATAATAATGGTAACCAGATTAGAAAAGATGAAGCTGGTAACATAACAAGCTACGCTTATGACTACTTAAATAGGCTGGAAAAAGTAGTATATCCAAATCAGACCATAGAAGCCTTCGGCTATGATAAGGTAGGTAATAGAATAAAGAGAGTTAAAGATTCTCTTGTTACAAACTACAGTTATGATGTTAGAAATAGACTCACACAATTAACAGAAACATCAAATACTATAAGTTATCAGTATGATTTACAAGGAAATCTTTTAACTGAAACAGGTAAACTAGGAACTACTAAATATACCTATAACTGCTTTAACAGAACAACTAGTGTACAGAAGTCTGACGGCAGTTATATAAAGAACTACTACAATTCAGAAGGATTAAGAGATAAAGTAGATGAAAATGGTGTAGTAAGTAAGTTTGTATTTGATGGTGATAGTGTAGTTACAGAACTTGATGAAAATAACAGTTTAAAAGCAGCAAGTATAAGAGGTATTGAGTTAATATCTCAAGTAAATGGCAAAGATAATAGTTATTACTATTTAAATAATTATCATGGTGATGTTGTTAATTTAACTGATATAGCAGGAGATATAGTAAATAGCTATAGTTACGATGCCTTCGGTAATACCTTAAAAGCTAATGAACAAGTTCATAACAGGTTTAGATACTGTGGAGAGCAGTATGATGCAGTAACAAATCAGTACTATCTGAGAGCTAGGTTCTATAATCCAGTTGTGGGAAGATTTACACAGGAGGATGAATATAAGGGAGATGGGCTTAATCTATATGCTTATGTAGCTAACAACCCTGTAAATTATGTTGATCGTAGTGGATATGCGTTAACTTGTGAGAAGAAGATAGAACTATATAAAAAATATCCAAACTTATATGAGAATAAGAAGGTTAGGGAAGCTTCTAATTATAGAAATTCAGATGTTAGACCAAATCCAAAGGAAAGGTCAATGACAAAAGCTGAATGGAAACAACAGAAACATAATGAGAGATTTGATAGGTATCAAAATATTAAGGATCCAAATGAATCTAATTTTATATATTTTAATAGAACTCATAAAAATTCATTACCTAAACCTAAAGGAACTGGTCCAAATGGGGCACCATTGCAATCACATCATGGGTTGCAGCAAGAATGGGCAAAAAACAATCTGAAGCAGTATGGATATAATGCAGGACTTGCGCCAACAGTAACTATTGAAACTAGGAAGGCTCAAAATGGATTACCAGCATTGCCACATACAATAATAACTAATTTGCAAATCACTAGGCGTGATGAACGACTTGCTGCAGGTAAAGGCAAGTGGAGTACATCTTTACAGGATGAATTGTATAATATAGTTGGGGATTTTACAAAGGCAGGTTTTTCACGTAGAACAATAGAGAAGGTATTAGAGCAACAGTATAAAATGCTTGATAAACTTAAAGTGCCATATCAAAGAATAAAGTTTTAACGAAGGGATTGATTTAAAATGGATATATTTGAAGAAATTAGTGGTAGGTTTTCTATTGATGCTAATCAGTGTCCGGCCACTGAGGAAGAGATAGTATCTCTTAAAAAGTTTTCAACAATTGAAGTTCCATTAGAGTATTTGGAAATTATACGTCAAGCGACAGAAATTGAAATTAAAGTTGATAACGAAATGTATATTCGTATTTGGGGACCAAATAGCTGTATAGAATTAAATGATGCATATTACGTTCAGAAGTACTTACCAAATTCTCTTGCGATTGGTGATGATGAAGGTGGTGGTGCACTAGTTTATCTTAATGGAAAAGACGGATTTGGAATTTATATGTGTCGTTTTGCAGACTTAGATATTGAGGAAGCAGTAAAAATAGCACCGTCTCTATATGATCTACTAGTTAATAATGTAGGTATAGATATAGCTATGAGTGGATATATGTAATGCCAATTAATATTTTTAATGTTTACTAAGGTTTCAGGCCTATGAATTAAAGCTAAACAAAAGTAAAGTTAAAGGCTAATATGGAAAGTAAAAAGTCTATGTTAGTCTTTTATTGTACTTCTATTCAAATATAGAAAAATTAGTAGATAATAAGGGACTATAAAGATTTAAATTTTCAAGGTTAAAAGAGAGATGCTAATTTTGGCGTTTTGTTAAAAAATTAAAAGGACAACCAATAGTGGGAATGAAAAAACCAAATGCTCATCATTTTTCTGTTAAAGGAGAATTTAAAAATAGAAATAAAGTTGTTCAAGCTTATGCTAAATATTCTAGACAGATTTTAAAAGCTTATAGAATTAATCTATATTTTGGTGGAAACAATTTATGTTAGATACCAGACAAGGGATATACTAGGTAATATAGTAAATAATTAAAGTTATGATGCCTTCGGCAATACTTTAGAAGTAAATGAACAAGTTCATAACAGATTTAGGTATTCGGGAGAACAGTTTGACCCAATAACTAACCAGTACTATTTAAGGGCTAGGTTTTATAATCCTGTTGTAGGTAGGTTTACTCAAGAGGATGAGTATAGAGGAGATGGACTTAATCTTTATGCTTATGTAGCCAATAATCCTGTAAATTATATTGACCCTAGTGGATATGCTTTAACATGTGAGAAGAAGATAGAACTATATAAGAAATATCCAAACTTATATGAGAATAAATTAGCTAGGGAAGCTTCTAATTTTAAGGGAGATAAACCAAATCCAAGCAATCCGAATAAGACCCGTGAGCAGTGGAATAAGCAGCAACATGATGAGAGATATTATAAAGAAGGAGTAGTAAGGAATTATATAGGTAAACCTGTTAAAATTCCACAGGGACATATAATGAGTCCTAGGGATCTTGATTTTTCGGAACCTCCGATTTATGAACCAGGTCCTTTTACAAGTGAACAGCGAAATCAGTTTTTAAAAGGAAATTCTGCGGGAACAAAGCTAGCACCACATCATAGACATCAGATTCCAGTAAGAGATGGAGGTGTTATTGATGAAATTCCAGGGCCAGGACATCCAGCAGGAAACCAACATACTAAGGGTTCACCAACTAGACACCCTGGAAAATCTATATTTAATAGTGAGCCACAAGGTAATATATTGCGCCAAGGCGAGATTGGAGATACATGGAAAAATAAAGGGAAAAGGTTAATACAAACAGGTCCAGATGAATGGTATGATCCAGGTTTTACAAAATAAATAAGGAAAGAAGTAGAGATATGTATAAAATAAAATTAAAAGATGTTTTAGAAAAGTATAAAATTATCTATTGTATAGTAGCACATTTAGATAAAGGTCTAATTGAAACATTAGGAAATAAGGAGGAACTAGCATATCAGGGACTTTTAAAAACACATTTTTACGACATAGAAACTATACAATCACTCGATAAATTTCTTGAAGGTCAATCAAAACCTAAATTATTCAGACAAGGTGAAGTTGCATGCATAATATGTAAGCCAGATAACAATGTTATAATTGGCCTTTTATATCATGAATATAGGGAGTTTCCAGAGTACTTCAAATGGAGTAAGGAAGTTAACCAAGAGATTGAGGCAATTTGGAAATAGTAGAAAATTTAGTTTTAGCTAAAAAAATTAACAGATTCACTAGGTTCGTAAAAATCTTTGGAGGACTTTAACAATTAAGCTATATCAATAGAGTAAAGTAACAATAAAATAAACTGCAAATTAGTTTGAAAGTTAAATGCTAATTTGCAGTTTATTTTATTAAAAAAGCCTTTTGATAAAAAGGCAGACGGTAGACCTCATAAAATTATTTGTTAAGGATTTAGAGAAATAATTAAAAGGAAGTTTTATAGATATTAAATAATTATACAAGAAAACTTAGTTTTAAATTTAAAATATGAGTTAGTCCGATAGGGCGAGATAAAAGTATACGATAGAGCCTTTAGCTATGATGAAGTATGTAATAGAGTAAAGAGAACATTAGATTCTCAAGTAACAAACTACACTTACGACAGTAGAAATAGATTAACATCATTAATTGAAGACGAAAATTTAACAAATTTCAAATATGATAATCAAGGAAATCTTACATCAGAAACAAATAAGCAAGGCACTAAAAAATACACTTGTGATTGCTTCAACCGTACAACTAGTGTTCAAAGACAAGACGGTAGTTATATCAAAAACTTCTATAATCCAGAAGGATTGAGAAGTAAAGTAGATGAGAGTGGTGTAGTTAGTAAGTTTGTATTTGATGGTGACAGTGTAGTAACGGAGCTTGATGAAGAAGATAAATTAAAAGCAGCAAGTGTAAGGGGCATTGAGCTAATATCTCAAGTAGGTAGCAAAGATAATAGCTACTATTATTTAAATAACTATCATGGTGACGTTGTTGGATTAGCTGATATTGCTGGAAATTTAGTAAATTCTTATTCTTATGATGCCTTCGGTAATACTTTAGAAGCTGATGAACAAGTTCATAACAGATTTAGGTATTCAGGAGAACAGTTTGATCCAATAACGAATCAGTACTATTTAAGGTCTAGATTCTATAATCCTGTTGTAGGTAGGTTTACACAGGAGGATGAATACAGGGGTGATGGACTTAATCTTTATGCTTATGTAGCTAATAATCCTATAAATTATGTTGACCCTAGCGGATATGCTTTAACATGTGAGAAGAAAATAGAATTATATAAGAAGTATCCAAATTTATATGAGAATAAGAAGGCTAGGGAATCTTCTAATTTTAGAGGAGACAAACTAAATCCAAGCAATCCGAATATGACTCGTGAGCAGTGGAAAGCAAAAGAACATGAGTTTAGAGAATATCTTAGAGATTTAGAAACTCAGACTGAAATAAAGATAGGTAAAGAACAAAGAGAACTTGTGTTAAGTGATTATTATCAAAACGACTATAGCAAACCAGTAAGTAGAAGTGAATACGAAGCAATTACTAAGGAATATAATAAACTAAAACCTAAAATGAGAGATGAGTGGGCTGAAAAAACAGGACAAAAATTGCCACAATATGAAGAAACAGTTTACTCCAAGAAAGGTGATATATATCTAGATAAAGGTGATAATTTTGACTTGCATCACATCATAGAACGAAACTATGGTGGAAAAAATGAGTGGTGGAACTCTATTCCAGCATCAAATCCTACACAACATCAAGGGGGAATTCATCGTTCAGGTGGACCTGCTAGAAAGTTATTTCCTAAAAAATAGACTAAGAAAGGAAGATATTAAATATGAATAAGTGGAGTTTTTTAGAAAAATATATATTTGAAGTAAATGATGAAAATAGGTTAACTAGCAAACACTCATTTTTAAAGTGGATGAAGCTGACATAATTGAAGCTGAAAAACGTATGGGAAAAATGTTTCCTGGAGAACTTAGACAGTTTTATTTACAAGTTGGGTATGGTTTTTTATGTAAGCAGGATAAGAATTTTATTGACAGAATTATGGACCCTAGTAGCATTGCAGATTTTATACTAGGTGAAGAACGATATGAGTATGATGATGAATATCGTGAAATGATTGATATGGAAAAAGAAATGGTTTTTTTTGAGGTAAGTGAAGGCTCTTATTTATCTTTAGATTTAAGTAAAAAGGATGAAAACGGAGTTTGTCCAGTTTTATACTTTCAAGATGAGGTGGCTAAGTCACTTGAGGATTTCATTAGTAAAATGGATGAAGAGGTAGATTACTATATTAATTACTAGCAATAAATGCAAAAGTAAAATACTAATTGCATCATGTCATCAGTTTCTGAAGTAGTTCGAAACAAAATTGTCTGACATGTTTTTAGTATAGAGAGGTCTAGGACAGAGAATTATGTTGTTTTTTTACTTAGTAAATATTGATGTAGAATTTCAATAAAAAGCTAGGAAAAATCAAAGATTCAAAGGCTAACATGGGAAGTAAAAATCTTGTGTTAGTCTTTGCTTTCTATTATGTTTTTGGAAAGCACTATTATAATTATATTTCTTCTTCTTGGTATTTAATTGCTGATGCACTTGATGGAAACCATATTTCGATAGATTTTGCCTCGGATTGATTAGGTAGATGTTATGAAAGTTTCGAGTATTCTCATGCAGTGGCTGGTAATTGCCCTATTTTAGCATTATCTTTTACACCAGAATACACCTACAACAGTTTAAATCTTTTGTCACAGATAAAAGACCCTGTAGGAGAAGTAATGGCATGCCAGTATGACAGGCAGGGAAGACTTTCAAGGCATATTGATAGAAATAATAATAAGATGACCATAGATTACGATGATGAAGGAAATATAAAAACAATAACATCCCCAGGAGGAA
>NZ_JABAIW010000088.1:0-12708 GCF_014231265.1 Clostridium sp. DJ247
CATATCTAAAGTTCTAAGATTTTTTCTCAAATTTTCGCTAAGACTAATAAAAAAATATTTAAATGTGACTTCAACATCGGTAATATATCCCTACGTATAAGTTAAATTTAAGTTGTGGGTATCTATAAAGTAGGTCTTAATATAAATATTAGACCTATTTTTTATGTTCTTATTGAGATAGAGCCTTATAACCAATATATTAGTTTAGTTGTATCATAAGTTAGTGTGCAACTGGGTGCATTTAATTTGAGTGAAGAAAAATATGGAGAGCTACATTGCGTAGAAGCCTTAGAAGCTCTTAACGCAGTAAAGATAAGGGCAAATCATTGTTTGAGTGTAGCGAGTTTGATTTGACCGCGAGCAAGTTTTAGAGCTTCTTAGGCTTTGGAGCACGTAGCTGGAATATATTTCTGCACTTAAATTAAATGCACCTTGTGCAACTAAGCATTGTTTTATTGTAGAAGAATTTATGATACTATTAAGTATGATTCTGCATAATGGAAGAATTACTATTTCAAATAGATTTAAAATAAATAAAACACTAGTTTTAGAAGGAAGGTTAACTTAAATGGGAAAAACATTAGTATTGGCGGAGAAGCCAAGTGTGGCAAGAGAAATTGCCAGAGTCTTAAAATGTGGTAAAAAGGGCAACGGATATATAGAAGGAGATAAGTATGTTGTAACTTGGGCACTTGGACATTTAGTTACATTAGCTGATCCAGAAGCTTATGATGATAAATATAAAAGCTGGAAGTTAGAAGATTTACCAATGCTTCCTAAGCACTTAAAACTTGTTGTTATAAAGCAAAGTGGTAAGCAGTTCAATGCAGTTAAGGAACAATTAAATAGAAAAGATGTAACTGAAATAGTAATTGCTACTGATGCTGGTCGTGAAGGAGAATTAGTAGCAAGGTGGATAATTGAAAAAGTAAGGGTAAATAAGCCAATAAAAAGGCTTTGGATCTCTTCGCAAACAGATAAAGCTATAATTGAGGGTTTCAGGAATTTAAAACCTTCATCACAATATGACAATTTATATAAAGCAGCACAATGTAGGGCAGAAGCCGATTGGGTTGTGGGCCTAAATATAACTAGAGCGCTTACTTGTAAGCATAATGCGCAACTTACGGCTGGCCGCGTACAGTCTGCGACCTTGTCGATGATAGTTAATCGTGAAGAAGAAATAAAGAATTTTAAACCAAAGGATTATTTTGTAATTAATGCAAAGGCAAAAGGATTTACTCTTCAATGGAGAGATAAAAATAACAATGGTAATATTTTTGATGAAGATAAGGCAAATAAAATTTTATCAACTACAAAGGGCAAGGATGCTAATATAGTTGATGTTATGGAAAGCTATAAGAAGCAGCATGCTCCTGCTCTTTATGATTTAACTGAGCTCCAAAGAGATGCTAATAGAATTTTCGGATATTCGGCTAAGCAGACGTTGTCAATAATGCAAAGGCTATATGAAAACTATAAAATTTTAACTTACCCTAGAACGGACTCAAGATATATTTCTACAGATATAGTGGCGACGCTGCCAGAGCGTTTAAAAGCAATTTCAATAGGTAATTATAGACCTTGTGCAAGTGAAATATTAAAAGGTAAAATAAATGCCCATAAAGGATTTGTTGATAACAGCAAAGTTAGTGATCACCATGCAATAATTCCAACGGAAGAAACAGTAAAGTTATCACTTTTAAGCAATGAAGAAAAGAATGTTTATGACTTAGTAGTTAAAAGATTCTTAGCTGTTATGCTACCACCTTTTGAATATCTGCAAACTACTATAACTGCAGATATTAATGGAGAAACTTTTGCAGCAAAGGGCAATGTTATAAAATCAAAAGGCTGGAAGCAGGTATATGACAGAGATAGCGATTTAAGCGAAGATGAGGATGAAAAAGATAGTCAAGTGTTACCTGTTATTAAAAAGGGTGATAAAATAAACGTAACTGCAGTGGAAAGTAAAAAGTTACAAACTAAACCACCAGCAAGATTTAACGAAGGAACACTGTTATCTGCTATGGAAAAACCACAAAAGTATGTAAATATAGATAAAATACATGCTAAAACCCTTGGAGAAACTGGCGGAATAGGAACAGTTGCAACAAGAGCTGATATTATAGAAAAATTATTCAATATGTTCTATATAGAAAAGAACGGTAAAGAAATCATTCCAACTTCAAAGGGAAAGCAACTTATAGAATTAGTACCAGATGAACTTAAATCTCCATTGTTAACAGCAGAATGGGAGTTAGAATTAGAGCTTATAAGCAAAGGAAAGAAAGACCCTAGAGCATTTGTAGATAGAATGAGGAATTATGCTGCAGAGCTAGTTCAGGATGTTAAGGGAAGTAGTGATAAGTTCAAACATGATAACCTTACAGGTAAAAAATGTCCTAATTGCGGTAAATATATGCTTGAAGTTAAAGGCAAGCAAGGCAGAATGCTAGTATGCCAAGACAGGGAATGCGGTCACAGGGAAAATTTAGCTAGGTTAACAAATGCAAGATGTCCTGAGTGCCATAAAAAACTTGAGCTTAGGGGTCAAGGTGAAGGACAGATTTATGTATGTACAAATTGCAGCTTTAGAGAAAAACTTTCTTCTTTCAATAAGAGATTTAAAGATAATGATAGCAAATTAAATAAAAAAGATGTTTCAAAATATATGAAGAAAATGAAGGAAGAAAATGAAGCACCTATGAATTCAGCATTGGCTGAGGCATTAGCTAAGTTGAATTTAAAATAATCTAAAATAACCCAAGTTATAGAATTAATTTTATAACTTGGGTTACTTTATGTTATTTTCTAGTGGTATTCCATCAATAGATCCATCTGCAATTTTTCAAATATATCTTAAATGTTTAGTTTTAGATACTATACCACAACACGGGCAACTACTTCCTTCTTTAATACTTTCAACAATAATATATACAAAAAATTACTTGTTAAACTAAATTTATGTTGAAATAATGCCCAAAGTGTATTACTATATAATAGTAATATTATTCCAAAAATGTAATTTCGTGTGGTAATGTGGTTCGACAAAATATGAATTATGAATGAGGAGGGAGAATTATTTAATGAAAAGAAAAAGTATTATTTCATTACTGCTTGCAACCTTAGTATTAGGCTCTGCATTGGTTGGTTGTTCTAGCAATAAAAGTATTGATTCAACTCAAAAAACAGCGGAGACAAAGCTGGATGCGGATCAGACAGCTAATGTATTAGCATTTGATCATACATCCTTGGATCCATCAGTAGTAAGTGATACAGAAACATTTACTACTATGACTAATGTTTACGAAGGTCTTATGAGAGAAAAGTCCGTAGACGGTAAAGTAACTAATGTTCTTGCTGGAGCAAAAAAAATGGACAAATCATCTGATGGCTTGACATATACTTTCACTTTGAGAGATGATGCTAAATGGTCAGATGGGCAACCAGTAAAAGCACAGGATTATGTTTTTTCGTGGAGAAGGCTTTGTGATCCGAAGGTAAGTCAAGATTATTTAGGCTTCCTTGAAGAAATCGGAGTAAAGGGAGCAGCAGAGGTTGCAGCTGGAAAAGCAGATACTAGTACATTAGGCGTTGCTTCTAAAGACGATAAAACTTTTGTAGTAACACTGGCTCATCCTACACCATATTTTGAAAGTGCACTTTCTTTTAAGGGTTTATTACCTCAAAGAGAGGATATAGTAAAGAAGTTAGGAGACCAATATGGTCAGGACTTTAAGAACATGGTATATAATGGAGCTTTTACAGTTTCAGACTATCAGAAGGGTTCAAAAATTGTTTACAAGAAAAATGATAACTACTGGGATGCAAAAAATGTTAAGCTTACAACTGTTAATGGATATATTAACAATGAATCTGCAACTGTAGTTAAGATGTTTAATGCTAAACAGATTGACTTCTTAGATTATGTAGTTACTGGTGACGATATAAAGACATTGGATAAGAATAAGGATGCAGGTGGATATCAACATACTCCAAGCTATGATCCTTCAGTTTATTATTTTATATATAACACAACTAATAAGTATCTTTCCAATGCAAAGGTAAGGTTGGCACTTTCTCTTTCCTATGACAGACAAGCACAGATAAACACAGTATGGAAGAAAAATTATGTTGCTGAAGGTGTGGTTCCATCTAAGATAATGGTCGGAGACAAAGACTATAGACAAACTGTGAACGAACCGTTAAAGGATGTAAAAGCTGATCCAAAACAACTTCTTAAAGAAGGCTTAGCTGAATTGGGAATAAGTGATCCTTCACAGGTTAAGTTGAAATTATGGATGAAACCTGCATCTGCTGAAAGTACATCACAAGCACAGTTTATACAGAACCAATGGCAGAATAATCTAGGTATTAAGATAGATATTGTTTATGCACCGGATAACCCGTCCTACTTTAAATCAAGAACCAATCATGAATTTGATATTTGTGCAGGAGGATGGGGTGCTGACTATAATGATGTTTTCTCATTCTTTAATCTCTTTACTTCAAACAATGGTAACAACAATGGTCTATACAAAAATCCTGAATTTGATGCGTTGGTTAAAAAAGGTATGACTGATATGGATCCTGCAAAGAGATTGGATTACTTCAAGCAAGCAGAACAAATTTTAGTAGCAAAGGATGCAGCAGTTTCTCCTAACTATTACAGATCTATAGATTCATTTTCATACAATTATTTAAAAGGTGTATATGTTCCACTATTTGGAGGATATTTCGATTTAAAGGATGCATATATATCAGGAAAACAATAATGTAATTTATACTATAGATAGCCTCAACTTAAATTTAACTTATACGTAGGAATATGCTGCCAAAGCTGAAGGCACATTTAAAAACTTTTTTGTCATTCTTAGTGAAGTGTTTTTGAAAATCTTAGGAGTTTTGATATGTTTGAGGTACGAGTTTATCAAAACTTCTTAGATTTTCATAAACACGAACTTTAGAATGATTAAAAGTCTTTAACGTGCCGAAGCTTGGCAGCATATTCCGGAGTATAAGTTAAATTTGGGGCATGGGACTTTTTAGTGAGAAAGGAGAAAGGATATGGCCAAGTACATTTTAAAAAGAATCGGTTATATGTTTTTAACTCTATGGATTATAGCTACTATAACCTTTGTGTTGATAAATTCAATACCCGGCGATCCTATATCCAACAAGGCAAAAGCTTTGTCACCACAGGCACAAACTGCTATAAGAAAAAAATATAAATTAGATCGCCCACTTCATGAAAGATATGTATATTATCTTTCTGATTTAGTTCATGGAGATTTGGGTGAATCAATTCAATATCCAGGAACTAAGGTTAACAATATGATAAAAAATGAATTCCCTGTTTCAGCCAGATTAGGGCTTCAGGCTGTTGTTTTCGGTCTTATGGTTGGTGTTGTTTTAGGTATAATTTCAGCCTTTAAAAGAGCTACTTGGGTAGACTATTTAGTAATGTTTATAGCTTTGGTAGGATTATCGGTACCAAATTTTGTAGCTGCAGTACTGCTTCAATATGGAATTGGCGGTAAATTTGGTATACCCATTGTAGGTTGGGCATCATCTAAGGCTTCGTTTTTCTCTGGTTTCAGATACACTATATTGCCAACTATAGCATTAAGTTTACCTGGACTTGCTTCTAACGCCAGATTTATGAGAACGTCAGTACTAGATGTAATAAATCAGGACTATGTTCTTACTGCTGAAGCTAAAGGAGTAAGTAAAATAAGTTTAGTTTGGAAGCATATATTAAGAAATGCTATGATACCACTTGTTACAATTATTGGTCCTAGAATAGCAACTATTATTACCGGAGCAATTGTTATTGAAAGCATATTTGGAATTCCTGGTATAGGAAGAGAATTGGTTAACTCTATAAATAATAGAGATTATACTGTTACAATGTCTCTAACAGTATTTTTTGCATTTTTATACATAGTTGCTCTCTTATTTGTTGATTTAGCATATGTGCTTATTGATCCTAGAATTAAACTTGAAGCTAAGAAAGGTTAAGGGGGATAAGTATGGCTTTGTTAAATAAAGACAAATTTAATGTTATTGGTTGTGAAGACATTAATTCTGATATTATTGTCAGATCCAGCATATCTTATTGGGCTGATGCATGGAGAAGGCTTAAGAAGAATAAGGTTGCAATGGCTTCATTAATATTATTACTTATTATTATCATAATGTGTATAATTGGACCTTGGTTGTCTCCTTTTAAGTTTGATGCACAGAATTATAATGAACTGGATATGCCTCCAAATGAAAAACATTGGTTTGGAACGGATAATCTAGGCAGAGATTTATTTGTAAGATTGTGGAAGGGTGGAAGAGTTTCTTTATTAATTGGTTTTGCCGGAACTTTTATAGAAATTGTAATAGGTTGTTTGTATGGTGGTATATGCGGCTATTTTGGCGGCAAGGTAGATATTATTATGATGAGAATAATTGAAATTATTGTAAGCATTCCTTATCTAATAGTAGTAATATTATTATTATTAGTTTTCTCACCAGGAGTTCCCACATTAATACTTGCACTGTGTATAACTGGATGGCCTAGTATAGCAAGATTAATTAGAGGACAAGTTATGCAGCTTAAGGAAGCTGAATATGTTTCTGCTGCAAAAGCTTTAGGAGGCAGCTCAGCAAGAATTATTGCTAAGCATCTGATTCCCAATACAACAGGTATAATATTGGTATATATGTCCATGGATATTCCAAGTTTTATATTTGATGAGGCTTTCCTAAGTTTTTTAGGACTAGGTGTACAGCCTCCCAATACAAGCTGGGGTGCTTTGGTTTTTACAGGGCAGGGACAGATGACCAATCATCCTCATGAATTGATATTTCCTGCTATTGCAATTAGTGTAACTATGTTGGCTTTTAATCTGTTTGGTGATGGTCTTAGAGATGCACTTGATCCAAAATTACGACAGTAGGAGGGGAAATATGTCTAAATTACTTGAAGTTAAAAATTTACATGTTTCTTACCATACTTATGCAGGTGAAGTACAAGCTGTAAGAGGTGTAAGCTTCCATTTAAATCCAGGAGAAACCTTAGCGGTTGTTGGTGAATCAGGTTGTGGTAAAAGTGTAACAGCTAAATCTCTCATGAGGCTAATTAAGACACCTCCGGGAGAAATAAAGCTGGGTTCTGAAATTATTTTCAATGGTAAGAATATATTAAAAATGGATCATAGAGATTTGAGACAGTTAAGGGGAGCTGAAATAAGCATAATATTTCAGGATCCTATGACATCTCTGAATCCCACAATGAAAATTGGAAATCAAATTGCTGAAAGTTTAATTATGCATAGAGGTATGAACAGAAAAGAAGCATTAGATGAAGCAATTAAAATGTTAAAATTGGTTAATATCCCTAATGCTGAAAAGAGAGTTCATCAATATCCACATGAGTTTTCAGGAGGTATGAGACAGAGAGCTATGATTGCTATGGCTTTAGCATGCAATCCTAAGATATTAATAGCTGATGAACCAACAACTGCTCTTGATGTAACAATTCAAGCACAAATTATGGATTTGATAAAAGATCTCCAAAAAAAGTTTAGTACAGCCGTTGTGCTTATTACTCATGATTTGGGTGTGGTAGCTGATGTTTCTGACAGGATTCAGGTTATGTATGCAGGTCAAATAATAGAAAGAGGTGCTACTGATGAGATATTTTATAATCCCCAGCATCCTTATACCTGGGCATTACTGCAATCTGTTCCAAGACTAGAAACGCAACACAAGGATGCTCTTTATTCCATTCATGGAACGCCTCCTGATCTTATAAAACCTCCCATTGGATGTCCCTTTGCTGCAAGGTGTGAATATGCCATGCAGATATGCAGAGAAGAAGTACCGAAAGTAACAAAATTAAGTGAGACACATGAGGTACAATGCTGGTTAAAACATGAATATGCTCCTAAAGTTCAATTGCCTGCAGGAATTGGGGGTGCCATAAAATGAAACAAAACGAAAAATTTATAGAAATAAAAAACTTAAAAAAATATTTCAAAGTTGGTGGACAATCTATACTAAAGGCAGTTGATGATGTTTCATTTACAATAAAAAAGGGAGAAACTCTTGGGCTTGTTGGAGAGTCTGGCTGCGGTAAGACTACTTGTGGCAGAACAGTTATGGGATTGTATCCGGTTACATCAGGAGAAGTACTTTTTCAGGGTGTAAATATACATGGATTGAATAACAGAGAAAAGAAAGAGTTTACCAGAAAGGCTCAGATTATATTTCAAGATCCTTATGCGTCTCTTAACCCTAGAATGACAGTAGGGGATGTTATTTCAGAGGGAATAGAAATTCATAAACTTTATACGGGAACTGAAAAAACAGAAATAGTTACTAATCTTCTCAGGTTAGTTGGTCTTAATAAGGAGCATGCATCAAGGTTTCCACATGAATTTTCTGGTGGACAGAGACAGAGAATTGGAATTGCTAGAGCTTTAGCTGTGGAACCGGAATTTATTGTATGTGATGAACCAATATCTGCTCTTGATGTGTCTATTCAGGCTCAGGTTGTAAACTTATTAATAAAACTGCAAAAAGAACTTGGATTGACGTACCTGTTTATTGCTCATGATCTTTCTATGGTTAAGCATATATCGGATAGAGTTGGTGTAATGTATCTTGGTAAGTTAGTTGAATTGGCAAGTAGTGAAGTGTTATATAGTAAACCTCTTCATCCATATACAAAGGCTTTACTTTCTGCCATTCCCATTCCTGATCCTAATGTAACAAAAACAAAAAATAGGATTATGTTGGAGGGTGAAGTATCGAGCCCAATAGATCCCAAACCCGGTTGTAGATTTGCTAATAGATGTAAATACGCTAAGGATATATGTTCACAGGTAGATCCAGAGTTTAAAGAAATTGAATCTGAGCATTTTGTAGCCTGCCACTTATTTAAATAAGAATACCAAAACTAAACAATAAAAGTAGAATCTAATGGGAAAGCAGCAGATTTGGAAATACTGAAGGTGTAATAGTAAAAAGAAATAGATTAAAATAAGCAAATTAAAACAGGCTAGTTTATAAATTTATACCAGCCTATAAAGTGAAACTTCACTCAGAGAGAATTTTGACTCCATGGGAGTGTTAGTTGAATCAACCCTTTTAAGATAGATATAGATGAAAAAGTCTGTGTTTATTTTAAAAGGGTTGATTTATACTAAATGCTATTTTTAATACTAATATGTTTCTAAATAAATCTTTGTTTTTTCAGGCGGGATAGGGTGGCTGAGAAGATAACCTTGTCCTATTTTGCAGTTATTTTCTTTAATTATTCGTGCCTGGCGTTCAGTTTCTATTCCCTCTACTATGATATTAAAGTTTAATTTATGTGCCATATCAATAATAAGCTTTATGATAGTTAATGTATTTCGATTGGTATCGATATCCTTTATAAAATATGAATCAACCTTTAAAATATCAATGTTTAGATTTTTCAAAAGACTTAAGGATGAGTATCCTGTACCAAAGTCATCTATAGCCACTTTAACTCCAAGACTTTTTAAATCGTTGACAATTTTAAGAGCCTTCATAGTATCCTGCATAATACTCTCAGTAAATTCAATGACAAGATACTCTGGGTCAAGCTTTGAGTTATGCAGTTGACGTTTCACCATTTCAATGAATTTTGGCTGTTTTAGTTGAATAGCAGATACGTTTACAGCTACAGGAATTTTATTTAATCCGGAGTCTTGCCAAAGCTTATTTTGTCTACAGGCAGTTTCCAAAACCCATTCTCCAATTGGAACAATAAGGCCTGTCTCTTCTGCTAAAGGAATAAATTCAGAAGGTGAAATCATTCCAAGTGTAGGGTGTTGCCAGCGAATTAAAGCCTCAAGTCCCCAAATAGCACCTGTATTAAGATCTACCTGAGGTTGATAGCATAGGGTAAATTCATGGTTTTCAATTGCTTTCCTCAATCCGTTTTCTAATTCTAATCTTCTTGATAGAGCTTTATTTAATTCCTCAGAGAAAAATTGATAATTGTTTTTACCACTATTTTTAACAACATGCATTGCTGCATCTGCATTTTTTATAAGACTTTCTACATTATCACCATCTTTAGTATAAAAGCTTATACCAATACTAGGAGAAATAAATGTTTCATGCCTATTTACTATAAAGGGATTAGTAAACTCGGTTATAATTTTTTCTGCTATGTATATAATGCTTTCTTCATCAATATCATCCAATATGATTAAAAATTCGTCACCGCCGTATCTAAAAATAATATCACCTTTACGTACACAATTTGTAAGTCTTTTTGCCGCTTCGAAAAGTATGGCATCACCCAAATTATGTCCAAGAAAATCATTAACTTTTTTAAAGTTATCTAAATCTATAAACATTACAGTACACTTATAATTTAGACTATCAGTACCGTTAAGTAAATCGTTAACAAAATCATTTAACATATAGCGGTTTGGAAGTCCAGTAAGAGCATCATAGTAAGCTGATTTTTTTATTTGCTCATTTTCTTTTATAGCAATATCTTCCCTTAAGGCTTTTTTAGTAGTTGTACTATATTTTGAATTTATATAGGAAAGTAGAAAAAATATGAAGAAATATGATATAGAAAACATTAATCCCGGTAAAATTATGTTAACGCTAGGGTGAGCACGTTGTGTAAAGATAACCAATACAACTGATAAAGATCCTAGCAAAAAGCATATTATTTTTAGAAAAGCATATGCCTCTCTAGTTTGGGATTTCCTTAAGTTAACAATATTCTTATTCATATAAATGTCCCCCTTATTATATTAAGAAAATTGATAATGTTGATTACGTTTTCGAATGAATTTTAACAAATTTATATGTAAAATTAAAGTATTATTAAGTAATCTTTATCCCATAGTTAACGTCACTAATCCCCTGGATTAGTTCAACTAAACATTAGGTGTAGTAAAAACCAAATGTCATATAAGTTTTACTTAATTAAAAATATTTGTAATTAATTATATTAAAATCTAATATATGTATTCTACATAAAGTCCAAATATCCTTCAAATGATTCAGTGTTTATAGTTAGAAGATACTTAGAGAAATATATTGCTTATATATTGATTTTTGGCATGAAAATATACATTTTACAAGGCTGTACTAGTATAACTCTATTTATCATAGTTGCAGTGTTATTTGAATCATAATATAATCAATGAGTTAGGAAAAACATGGATGGATTAATTGGATGTATAGGAGAAAGATTTAAATGAGTTATTTTGTATTTATTTTGACAAATATAATATTGCCTATATTTATACAAATTTCATTGGGTTATGGGGCTAAAAAAATTATAAATTTTAGTATAAGTACTCTTGCAAAGATACAGTTTTATATAATTGTACCAGCATTGCTATTTGTAAAAATGTACGATTCTAAATTAGATAAAGACATGGCTATTAAAATTTCTTTACATAGTATTATTTTATTTATTTTACTTTATGTTCTGAGTTATGTAATATGTAAACTATTTAAATATAATAAGTCTACATCAAGTGCATTTACTAATTCTGTGTGTCTTTACAACAGCGGTAATTATTGCCTCCCACTTGTTCAGCTTTTATTTCATAATAATCCACTGGCGTTATCAGTTCAAATACTTATAATGACAGTTCAAAATATAGTAACAAATACAATTGGAATTTACAGTATTAGTTCAGGTAACAAAAGTGTAAAAGAAGGTTTATTAGAAGTATTAAAAGTTCCTATGATATATATTATTCTTTTGGCCCTAGTATTAAGAGGTATGAATATAAAGGTATGGTCACCTATATGGAATGCATTAGATTCCATTGGAAGTGCAATGGTTCCTATAGCATTAATTTCACTTGGGGCCCAGCTTGCTGAAACAAAGTATTCTTTAAGAATACCTAAGGTATATTTTTCAAATTTTATAAGATTAATTATAAGTCCTATTATGGCCTATGCTGTTATATTACTTCTAGGGTTGAAAGGAACAGCTGCTCAGGTTGCTATTATATCCTCAGCGGCGCCTACTGCTGTAACTTCAGTATTACTTGCTATTCAGTATAATAGTGAACCGGACTTTGCATCGCAGACGGTATTTCTTTCAACTATTATCAGTCCTATTACAGTATCTTTGGTAATTTCTCTGTTTGTAGGAAAAGTTACATAATATTTTACCAACCAAAGCTTAAAGGATTATAATGAAAATAAAGAATGGCTATTTTACAGTGGTTGAACCTTAACATGGGATGTATTTAAATTACACATAAACCTGTATAACATGTCCACAAATATAAGTTGAACCTTAACATGGGATGTATTTAAATACAATGTCGCTTCTTTCTATTCTACTAATAGCGTCTGTTGAACCTTAACATGGGATGTATTTAAATAAGAATATATCAAAGCTATAAAGGATTAGGGCCTAGTTGAACCTTAACATGGGATGTATTTAAATTTGTACTTTGTGGAATGGCGATTGTCGCCAGAACAGTTGAACCTTAACATGGGATGTATTTAAATACCTCAGATGGTATAGCACGAATAGAATCTAATATCGTTGAACCTTAACATGGGATGTATTTAAATTTTCATAAATCGCTTGTTTAAAAGGATCATCTTCAGTTGAACCTTAACATGGGATGTATTTAAATAACTAGAGAAAGAGCATTTTTACATGAAGACTTTGGTTGAACCTTA
>NZ_JABAIW010000089.1:0-12580 GCF_014231265.1 Clostridium sp. DJ247
TTCCGTTTTTTTGTCAGAACTTTTTTTTCATTGTCAGGACTTTTTTTTAAGTGTCAGAACTATTTTTTTGGGCTACATAGATAGATTTAAGGATTAAGGAATAAGGTTTTTAAATTTCTATTGTATAAATGGAAATTTTATATTAAAAATCTTAGTTTTAATTTACATTTTCATGTTTAAATTCTTCTACTTTTATCTCACCATTGTTTTTAGTTATAGTTAAAGTATCTACCCCATATGGAGGATTATGTGGTCCTACAAATGTTTCTATTCTAACTTTTAATCTATATCCATCTTTAGTTTGTTCAATATCTATAATTCCCGCATCCATATATTGTCTAAGCTCACCATAATAATTTTTAACTGCCTCCTCTATATATGGAGATAACATAGATAGAATTAATTGTTGATTTAGTTTGTCTTTAAATACATACTCAGGTAAAGGATTGCCTGTAAACTCTATAGAAGTTAATAATAAATTGGGTAAATTCCTTATTGGGCTAATATCTTTTATTTGATTATTTGATATATCTAAATTTCTTAGACTATTCAATTGGCTTAATCCATTAACATTGGTGATATTATTATTGTTAATACTTAATCTGACCAATGTAAATAAAGAACTTAATTCATCTATATCATTAACATTATTGTATCCTAATCTTAAATTTTTTAAATTTTTTAAAGAACCTAATCCTTTTAGTTCTTTAATCTCATTCCTATCTAAAAATAGATTTTTCAAATTATTTAGTGAACTTAATCCTTCTATAGCATTAATCTTATTATTAGATAACTGTAAGTATTGTAAATTTTTCAAAGAATTCAAAGGTCTAATATCTGTTACTTGGTTTCCATATAAATCTAAATACTTCAGATTTGATAAATAACTTAAAGATTTGATATCAGCAACAAAATTTTGAGCTATCTCCAGTGTTGTTAGCTTAGTTAAATTTTTTAATGAATTAATATCTGAAATTTTATTCATTCCTAATGATAAATCTACTAAATTAATCAACTTCCCTAAAGGCTCTATATTTTCAATCCTATTAATATATAAATCCAAATTTTCTAAGTGTTTTAATCCACTTAAAGCTTCTAACTCACTCACTTTATTATTATACAAGCTTAAAGTTTTTAGCCTATTTAAATTAGCCAACGGGCTTACATCAGTAATTTTATTACTTTCTAAGTTTAGTTCTGTTAAGTTAACTAAACTGCTCAATGGACTAATATCAGTTATCTGATTATAGCCTAAATGTAAATACTCCAGATTAGTTAAACTACTTAACTGTTTAATGCTGGATACTTCATCAAACCATAATTTTAACTTTTTTAGAGCAGTTAAATGCTGTATTCCTTCTAAACTGGAGATTTTTTGATGTTGAATAGTTAAATTTTGAATTTCTCTAACATCACTCTCATAAATTTCTCCATTAGGCTTATTTATTTTATCTCTTATTGCTTTTTCTAAATTTTTATCTTGAAAGTATATTTGTTTATCGGCTTGTACTCCAATAACACCATTCATTGATGTAATTTTAATTAAAGAACTACTTGATGCATATATATTTAAAGGTCTCAGCAACAATATAAAAGTGGTTAAGTTAAGAAAAAGTATTTTATAGAGTTTCTCATTCACATTATAAATCTCCTTGATTATATATAAATTTTGTTTATTTTATCTTTACAATAAACAAAATTTATATACTTATAGGATTTTTACTTACTTCTCAACCTTTAACTATGTATCCCATAATTTCAAAATGTATAATTACGAAACCTATACAGGCTTATAATTATAAAAGTAGTAATAGAAATATTTATGGGTAATAAATGGAGAAAGAGCAATTAATGCTCTCAAAAATAATATAATATTATTTCGTTCTATAAGAATATTATGCCTTATTGGTATCCTCCTTTTGCTTCAGGCAATTTTTTAAATTCTTCCTTATTAACTATTATCTCTTGAATTTTTTTAAAGAGTTTTCTTAACTGAGCTGCCTCTTTAGTTTCAGATACACTTTCGTCTTTCCAATATATACATTTTTCTTTGCCTTCAATAATAATCTTTATAGAATAAGTATCATACGGAGTTTGAATTGTATTGCTTTTGGGGTTAAAGTTATCGGGATAGTCTAAAATATTAATCTTCTTCATTTCTGAATATATTGTACTTATTTCATCATCTGATAATTTTAAGTTTGTAGTAATTGATGGCTCTAAAACCATATCTTTAGTAAACTGTCCTTTAGCTGTATCCAATTGATTTTTAGCATTCACACCATAATTAAAGACAAAATTGAAATCCTTTGGTTTTGATTCTGGTAACTGATTTTTAGTGCTTGTTGAGTTGCAACCGACAAATGAAAATGCAATCAAAAACAGGCACAAACACATTACTTTCTCAAATAATCTCACGATAATCACCCCTTTATATATTTATAAATAAATACGAACCAGAATTACTAAAGTCGCAAAATCTTACACATATTCATTTATCATAGATTTGCGGCCTATGGATAAAATAGGAAAATACATACTTACAATTTATTATTAGTCTTTTCATTTATATAAATATCAAACGCCCTAATCCCTCTTTTAGCAAGTTTTACAAATAACACGAACCCATAAATACCAATACCCAATAAAACTAAAATAATTATTAGATTAATAATAGTAACAATGCCAGTAATATAATTAATTTCCATACAAGTCTTCCTTTCTATATCAACTTTGCATAGTGATAAATTGCACCTTGGTCACAAGATAAAATAAAAATACTGTAAAGTAATTTTATTCCAAGTAATCTTTGAGATAAAAAATTTTACTGTCCTTTTTATTCCATATATTCTCCCATAAAACTACAATTCTAAAATTTTCAAGAATAGTTCTTAACTCATCATCAGATATACCTTTTAGGTAAATCTCCACATTTTCGCTATACTCCGTTCCATTGCCCATGGAAAAACACCCACCACCAAGCATTGTTATTTTATTATTATCCTTTAAGTATTGTTGCAGTAAAAATTGCTGTGAAGGAATATTTTCTATGTTAGCATGTTTGATAATACCAAGTGGACTGATTACATTTATTTTTAAATCTATATGTCTAAATTTTTCAATGCCATTATCTGATGATATTACTTGTTTATTATTCATTATTCTTTTATAGTCTTCATCGCTTATTTTATTTATTTCAGCAGTAAAAGTTATTTTTGGCTGTACAAAAGTTGAAAGATAAAGAAACATCATTATAACTATTAAGGCTATTATACCTAATAAAATATAAATATTTCTTTTATTTCTCAAACTAAATCCCCCACTCTTATTAATTATTAAGTCACCCTATTTTACAATCATTCATAATACAAGAAAATTACACAACTATCTATTATTTAATGAATACCATCTTAACTCTTTTGAATCTGTAAAATTTAAATGTTTAGGATTATACTCATATTTATATACTTGCAGGTTATCTTTATCAAAAGCAATTGCATTTATATCATTGTTTAGCATCTTGTCCCATGTGAATATGACAGTTTCATTTAAAGCAATGTTTTTTCGCTGTCTATCTGAATTAGGACCTGCCTCAATAAACTTAACATCTGGGTCATTTGTTTGAACAGCAAAAACAGTAATGTGTCTGCCGTTTCCATCAGCAATACTTGCCCATCCAACAGTTTTAACCTTGTCATTTTTTATGATGTCATCATAAAAGTATGTAACTGATGGGCAACTCCACATTAATCCTCTTTTTTCTGCTACAGCAGTTTTTACTCCGTTCTGTGCTTCAAGTAGATATACTTTAGTCCAATCCCTATCAACCTCTCCAAATATTCTAATATCACCTTTAATAAATGGTGATGACTTAATTGCCTGAATTGGTGTAAATCTATATCCACCTACTAAATTAAGTGAAATTATTAATAAAGCAATCAAAAACAAGCCAATTATTATTTTGCGGTTTAATTTTCTTTCCATCGTATCCTTCCTTTTGATTTTAATACAAACCGTAATAAGTTATAATAAGAAAGTTGTGAAATAATATCTTAAACTATTTCTACTTCTTATGTACTGTCTTAAAAGTATCAATAATTAATAAAATGCTAAAGTATATAATACATATAAGACCTATGACTGAGAGTATTCTAAATACAAAATCCGTAACATATCCATTCATGCTTCCAAAAGCCATTCGTAATTCTAATAATCCATTTATTTGCGTAAGAAACAACCCTCCAATTATACCAAACAAGAGACTAAACCTTCTCTCCAATTAAAATCCCCCCTAAAATGTAACAATAAGAAAAACTGTGACGCAGTTTCTTATTATATTCTTTAGACCCCTTATATTACTCAAAATATTCACCTTTATTTGATACTCCTGCTCCCCTTATTTAATATACTCTATTATAACCAGCATACCGACATAACATATTTTGTTCATCAGTAAAAACTATACTTATAAGATAACTGGAAGACCCTAAAATGATGCCTAAATAGATATGTGTTACCTCAACCTCTTTGACATCTTCACCTTTATACCTCTTTGTGTTTATCAAGTAAGTTGGGACATTATTGTATACTTGTTGCTTTCTATAATTATCTACCATTACTTGATATAATATAATGTTGTTAATACTACTATAAATAATGAAATTTTTCCGTACTAAACCTATTCTTAATTAAATAATGCTAAATCCTCTAACTTTGATAGAAGCTCTCTATGCTTGTCATAAGTATCTGAACTTAAGCATCTTTTATATTTTGTTAACCTAATAACTTTACTTGCTTTATCTTCATATCCTGTTTCTCTTTCAGTTCCCATTATTACTTGTCCCTTATCAGTCAACATTAAGCTTATAAGTGAATCAATATTCTTAAGATTTTTAGCATCTTGCCCTTGCTGATTAGGTGTATCTATAACTAACCAATTAAAGGGGTTTTCTCCTCTCTGCAAATTATATAAATATAATGCCAAATGATAAGAAAGGATAATTCTTGGTCTTTCACTACCCGTATTTTCTATCTTCTGAATAAAACCAGTTAGCTTAATAGAAGAACTACTAACCTTAACCTTTTCTAACACTTTTTCAAAAATATCTTTAAAGTCCTTTTTTATGTCATTCATTCTTTTTCGAGAATCTAATTTCTTAACCTCTGACTCATAACCACTCTTCTCTATTTCTTTAGCAGAAATATTATCTTCTAACTTTTGTTTTTCATTGACACTTACATTGAAAATTTCTCTTCTTCCTTCATTTTTATATAATTCAGCAATATTTATATCTTTTTTTAATTTTGTTAGCTGAACTTTTAATCCATTTACTTTTTTCATTAATTCAAGCTTCTTTTTCACTTCAATATCTAAGCTATCCTGCATACCGTTAATATCGCTTCTATAACTACTAATTAGCTCATCTCCCGATTGTATATCTTTCACTATTTCTACTCTCTCACTAATAGAGTTATTATATATCATCCCACAAACTGGGCATTTTATTTCTTCACCCTGCTCTAATGCAAAGCTATGGTCTTTCTCTAAGTGCTCAATTGATTTTTTAAGAAAATTAAGCTCCAAAGTTTTTTCATATATGTTATTTTTTATTTCTGATATTGACTCATTTATTAATATTTTTTCTCTTTCAACACAACTTAATTGATTTATTATATTATCTACTTCTTCTTTAAGTTTTTCTAAGGATTTACCCTCAATATCAATCCCTTTTGAGTTTAATGATTCTGTCATACTATCAACCAGTTCATTAAAGTGATTTTGTTTCACCCTTAAACTTCCAATTTCCATCTTAACAATTTCAATATCTTTCTTAGCTTTATAATACTCCTCTCCTTGATAGCCTATTATATACTTAATAGCAAAATTTTTAGGAGCTTTTACATATTTAGAATTAGTAAAGCTATCTGCTAACCCACTCCATCCTTTATCTTGGTCTATGTATTGGAACTTAAATAATAGTGGCGGTATAAAACTTACTGTTTTTCCATTCTTATCAATTAGCTCCACATCAATATTAAATATCTCTTTTAATAAATAATCAGTGTAATCATTATAGTTCTCAGCATTACAAAGTAAAACAAACTTAGAGGTCACATCATCAGTTTTAAATATCTTATATTTTTTCTCCCGCCTAATCAAACAATAGCTTTCTAAACCATAATAGAAAAACAATATATAATTATCAATAAGTTCCTTCCAAGAGCCTTCCATATCTGTTTCACAGCCTAATGTATAAAATATACTTTTAATTATTGATGATTTCCCCATTTTATTTTCACCAATTATTATATTAAGTCCCTTATCAAATTCTGCTTCAAAGGATGCCTTTTCTTTATCACTTATTACTATTAGCTTTTTTATCAGAAACCTTTCCATATTGTTCCCCTTCTTCTTTTTTCAATCTCAAATGCCTAATTAACTTTTTATAATTGTTTATATTACTATGACAACAATCTTTCATATAATATTGCCTCCAATAAAACTTCATCCATGTCATTATCAGCTTGTACAATATTACTACAATCAGAAAGCACTTTCCCTTTCAGGTACTCTAAATCCTGCACTTTTGACTGGTTAGAATCTATTATAGAATCTATAGCAGAGTAAATACTTGTACAGCTATCAATATACAAGGAATTAGATATATCAAGCATCTTACTATGATGCTTTTTTAATCTTCTCGTTATGTTCCTACAGTAAAATGTATTATATCCACTTTCTTTTAATGACTGTTCAATATCATTATATAAATCTTCTTTTTTGGGCTGGTCTTCTATCTTATCCTGTATTACTTTAAGCATCTCTGAAGATACACCCTTTTTATCTTGTAAAGATTCAAAACTTATAGGTGTTTTTATTTTAGTTTTACTTTTATTTCTTACATTCTGAATAATGTCCTTAAGAATTTTATTGCTACTTGAGACATATATGTTTTTATCACTTAGCAAATCCATAAATTCTGCAAGTACAATTTTTTCATATTGCTTAAGTGGTAACTCCCCACAATATATGTATGTATTCTGTATAAATCTATCAAAAACTTCATCAAAAATCTTGTCATCCTCTTTTTTATACTCTTTTTTTAATAATGTTTTTATTTCTTCATAAAGTGCATTATCTTCATCCTTTAACAGCTTTCCATCTTCAATAATAGACTGCCATTGACGAATACTTTCATTAGTTTCAATATTAGAGACAAAATGACACTTGCTACATTCTGAATTAAATTTTTTAAAATTATAAAATATAAAACCTAAAAAAGAATGACTCTTTCTATCAGCCTTAAATAACTCTTTTAGTTTCCATTCCTTCTTAGTTTCACTCGTTTTTATTTGATAGAATTCAAGACACTTAGGATTCTTTATACAATTACTTTTCACCATATCATCATGGAATTCACAAAATACTAAAAACTCATTACCCTTCTTGAATTCTTGTATCATATGGTAAACAATCCAATGCACTTGATACTCAAACCTATCATAGCTATTTGCCCCTGCTTGTTCTCTTAAATTACACGAAAGGACTGTGTTTAACATATATAACCTCCGTAAACATTTAATAACCTTATTATAGCAATATAAAGAATAAATTACAATTTTATGAATATTATTACATGATAAGTCTGCAGTTTACAAATTATTCTCTCCTATAAATTACATTGATTTTATATATTTTTCAAAACTAAATAATTGTTATATCAAATAAAAAAATAAGAAGTATATGCCTTAGATAAAGCTTCATACTTCTTAAGATATTCTTCTCTTAAATTTCAGATATTACTCGTCAAAATTATTTATTTCCTTTACTACTTTTTCTTTAAATTCTTCACTTATTTTCACACCTATCCCCATCTTCCTAATAACCTTCCACATAGTTACCCCATGACCTTCCTCAATTGATTCCTGAATAGCCCACTTCATTTTCCTTTCCCTATAAGCATCTAATGTTTCAGTTACACTATTTATATATTCTCTTGTTAAAGGCAATTTTTCCAAACTTTTAATCCTCACATCATTGGCAATATACCTGATAATAGAACCTTTTCTTATTCTTATTGGTTTCTCTTTACTTGCTAACATTTCATTTACAGCCTTTATTACTATTGATAGTATCTCTTTGTCACTCTTATTCCAATCTTTTTTATTCTCTGGAACAATCATTTTCTTCCTTTTAGGTGAAACTTTGTTATACCATTCTTTGTCATATCTTAATAACCATATATGATTCCCCTTACTTAATTCACTTAATTCACCTCTTGATTTTCCTGGATTCTCTTCAATTAGCTTTAACCATTCTCTGCGAACATCTTCCTTTTTTCTATAAGGCTCATAAGTTACTTTTGAAGCCACCCTACCAGTGCCTAATTGGTTATAATTAAATAAACCTTCTAAGTTTATTCCTGCAAACTGACAGAATAGTAAATGTCTTATAGGATGTCTTATACTTTTATTTTTTCTTAAAAACAACCTTAACCAGTTGTATCCGTTTTCAATATCTATATTTGATTGTGTCATTTCTAAAAATGCTTCTCCATGATACTTCAAAAAAGCTTCCTGTAATTTTTCTGGATAAATAAATCCTCCATCTGTTGTTAGTGAAATTGATTTAAGTGCATCTATGTACTTATTAATAAAAAACTGTATCTCTTGATTTTTTATTTTGTGATTCAGCAGATACTCAACGCCTTCAGATAATTTAATTGACCTATCTAAAACATCATGTTTTATTAAATTTCTTCTACCTTCAATCTCCTGATATGTACCATTACTATACAATTTATCAAAGCAGTCTAAATCATCTATGCAATTCTCCTCATTTGCAGTAAAATATCCTCTCTTAATATCAATAAAAGTTGAAACCTTGCTATCTTTAAGAAAACACTTATGTTTACTACATACAATTAATCCTGGAATTTGATGATTCCTATGCCAAAATGTTTCCCCATAATTAACAATATCTTCCATAAAACACTCTGGACAGAACCTTAAATATTCATTTTTTTTAATCCCTGACGTTAATATCCCACTCTTAACTTGTAGTCCTGTTCCTATATCAGAAAGCATTAGAGAATATATAGTATCTGCATTTTCTTTAGGTAAAAAAGCACTGTAAAAAGGATATAATGTATTATTTTGAATAAAATCTTTTGCATTATATCTTGAACCTATAGGCAAATTACTTAATAACCTATTAATAGCAAATGAAAATTCTATACCTGAAACATGTATAACCTTGCCAAATAGGTCTTTTAAGGTAGATTCATAGTTCAAGTTTCCACTACGAAAATGGTATCGTGCATATACACTATACAATAACTCATTTGGATAAGGGGTAGGAAAATTTATCAATTTTATCCCACCCTTTCAAAAATACTATTAAAATCTTTTATATATCCTTCATCTTTTAATACTTGGTAAGCAGTAATGTTATTCTTTTTACCTTCCTTAACCATGAAACGCAAATCATTTTTCTTAACCTCAATCTTCTTACTTTGTCTATTTATTTTCTTCTCTTGATTATCTTCATTTAATATTTTCTTTAGAGTTTGTTTCATAACACTATTGAAGTTTAATTCTACAGCCTCATTGCTCATAACTCTTTCAACATATTTATCTGCCTTTTTATAATCTATATCTAATTCTGCTAATCTCATAATTACTTGTTCTTTAATTACTTCCTTATTATTTTCCTGCGATTGTTTCTTCATTTGCTGAAGCTCTTTAACTTTTCTACTCAAATCAATTTTAGAATATTCAGCTCTAATAAACCCATCTATATTTATATCTGCAATATCATCAAACTTAGCAATTTTATTGATATTTCCAGACTTTAATGCCTTAAGCATTGGTTGAACAAGTTTTAAATTTTCATCTGCCACCTGCTTCATTAATACAACTGAAATTTCTTCCTTTCCACTGCTAATAGCCCTTATTTGTGTCATTATGAATATTTTAATGATTATATCTGTGATTCCTATACTCAGGTCATACATAGTATCTATAAATTCTTCATTTAAAGGCACAAATTTTCTTGTCCATTGATAGTCCCACAATCCTTCAAGTAATAAACGGAAACTTTCACCTTTTTCAATTTTACTTAGTATCATTCCACCAGCCCCTTCACTTCTCCTTGCTTGACGAAATTCTCCACTTATAATACCCGTGGCTTTAGGAGTACCAATCATAACAACTGGAAACCCTAAGTTGATTAATGTTACAAAAAAATTCAATACCTTTTGAGAACCTCCACTTTTAGCCATACTGAGATGTTGTATTTCATCAAGTATAATAACGCCAAGTGAACACTGCCTACAAATTTTAGATATTACAGGGAGCATAGCATTAGTTGATATTCTACCTGTGCTGAATTTTTTATAATACGAAGTACCTAAAAGGTTATCAAGTTTGTCCATTATTTCTAAACAAATACCTTTTATACTTCCATCAAAGGCTGTATCTAACTTTAAATATACAACTTGATACATACTAAAGTTTTTCCCTTTATAATTTGAATGAACAATTACTTCAGGATAGGTGGAGAGTATGCGATTTATCGCTGTACTTTTACCAATCCCACTACATCCAATAATTGTAAAACTCGATGCTGTACTACTAAAAAACTGATTACTATTTATATCGCCATTAGCTATAATAGACTTATACTCCTCATTTACCGTTCTAATAAATTCAGGGTTATAAGGATTTCTACATAAATATCCTCCCCTAATAATTCTGGATATTTTGCTTTCTAATTCCAATGTAACACTTAAAGGCTGAAAATACTGGAATAGTCGTTGAATACAGTGATACCTATAGTGAGCTTCTAACATCCTTTCACTTTCGCTATAAGCAGGATAAACTGCCAATTTATCAACAACCTCTATTCTATCCATAATTGGTGGTAGTGCCTCAATCAATGGATTTCCCTTATAATCATATATAATCTGCTCCTTATACTCTGCTATTTCTGCTTCAACACCATGGGGTAAAAGTATCTTACTCATTAAATCTTTCTCTCCTTTGCCTTTGTCTTTGCTTCAAAATATCCATATCACTTATCACTTCATAAGTATCATTTTTATTTTGAAAATCAATAATCTCACCTAATTTTTCTTCTCTTTTATCAAGTTCGTATGCTTGTTCAATTCTATTTATGGATTTTTCAACTTCTCTATTTGCTCTGATATCTCTAATCTTACTTGCCTTACTTGCTGATACATCTTGTGCATTGTTTGTTAATGACTCAGCTTTTTTTACTATATCTTCTATCTCTGAAAATAAATCTACTTTAGCTTGTAGTTCATTGCTTGAACCACTCTTTATTTCAAGAGACTCTTTCTGAAGCAAATATTCTATTTCTTCAACAGTTCTATCTATATATCTTTCTTGATGCTTTAACAGAAAACACTTTTCAAAATTCATACCTTTATCAGTAATTATATAAATAAAATTTAAATTTCTTGGATCATAAGATACTTTTATCTGAAAATGACCATTATTTCTTGCTTCTTCGAACCATCCTTCTCTCAATGCCTTCTCAGAGCCATATAGGACACCTTTAAACCTAATTCCTTTCTCTGTAACTACTGCGTTAGATTGGGGTAGTAAGTTAAGCTTAATTATATCCTCTGGTAGTGTTCTTAACTTTCCTGCTACATTTTTTACGGCCCAATTCCATATGTTGGATGGAATTGGCTCTATGTCATCTTGTATCATTAATTCATGTCTATTAAACCCTTTTAAATACCGATAATTGTTAAAATAGAGCACACATTTTATAATCACTTGAGTGAATTGGTACAAATCAAGTTTTGCATCTAAACGGTAATCCTTTCCAGAACGTTGTTTGAAATCTTCATCTATAACTCCTGGTAATAGTGGCTTTACCCTTAGATTAATTAACCTAAAGTATTGCTCCACGAAGGGTTTCCAGTCTGCCCTAAAGCTGGGGGTATTTTGAACCTTGACACCTAAATTTCCTGTCAAGTTTTCCACATTATAACCTTCAAGCTCTCCTCTGTCAGCTATTAAAGTATCACATAGATACTTGGTATTCCACATATCCTGAGAAATACTAATTCCATATTCTTTGCAAAATTCTACCTTATCACTCATTGCATTAGTTAAAGCAACCATCGCTCCCAACCACGATGGCCCTTCCAATGAAACATTTAATCCTACAACCATTCGTGAGAACCTATCAATAACTGTATAAATTACAGCTTTTCCAATTATCCAATTCCTGTTATATCTTGAAACTAAATATACATCTGCTACGGTTGCATCAATCTCATAAATACTCGCAGGTCCTAATGCTTCAAGAGAAGAACTTCCAAGAACAGCTCTATGTTGTTGCTGATATTTTTTTGCACTATTTCTTAATGTCACTTCTTTTTTAAAATTTCTTTCCTTTTTAAACCAGTATCTAAATTGTTCAATTGTTGGAATTTCCTCTTTGTTTTTTAAGATAGGTATTTTTAGGGAACATCCATAGATTTGTGTAAATCAAATCTATGGATGTTCTTTTTATGTATGTATAGCTGGTATTTATGGAAAC